>CAZOHW010000004.1:0-6572 GCA_964579525.1 uncultured Nitrospira sp.
TCTGTAAGCCCGTACCGTGCAACGGGGCCATTGGGGTCTCGCGGTCGGAAGAAGAAGGCATGGACCTGACCGGCGACGTGTATCACACCTGCTTCGTCATCGGCCTGGCCTTCGCGGCCGTGCACGGCACTCCGAGAATGGGCCCGGCGTTCGGATCCATGTTATTGTCAGGGCGCTACGGCGCCGAGTTGATCAAGAAGAAGCTGAAGCAGGAGTAGCGTCAACCGAAGGAAACTGCATTTCTCCTCCGTACGAATGACGAATGACCATTGACGATTGACCATTATGGACGTACAGGACTTCCTAATCCAAGGCGAGGGCCGCGAAGAAGACAAGCGCGAGGCCTGGCTGCTGTTCCAGCAAGCCTATGAACGGCAAATGAAAGGCGAGCTGGAAGAGGCCGTGAATCTGTACAAAAAGTCCCTGCATGTCCATCCGACCGCCGAGGCCTATACCTTCTTAGGATGGACGTACAGCTTCATGGGGCGCCTCGACGAGGCCATTGAGGAATGCCACAACGCCATCCGCCAGGACCCTGAATTCGGCAATCCCTATAACGATATCGGCGCGTACCTGATCGAAAAGGGCGAGTTCGACGAAGCCATTCCCTGGTTCGAGAAAGCCATGCAGGCCAAGCGTTATGAGAGTCCCGCATTCCCCCATTTGAATCTCGGTCGTGTGTACGAGCGCAAGGGGAAATGGACGGAGGCGATCGATTCGTACAAGAAAGCGCTTACCCTCAATCCCAACTATGCCTTGGCGAAGAAAGCGCTGGGGCGGCTCATCAGTTCCTTGAACTGACAAGGGTTATTGGTTTATTTTGGTTGGTTGGTCTGGTTCGTCTCGGACAATCGGAACAGACGATGCACAGAACAAAACAAACCAAATGAACCAAACAAACCAAAGAACCATTCTAGTCGCCGTCAACGACATCTTTTTCTATACGAAACTGCGGGATGCGTTGAAACCGCAGGGCTACACCCTGGAACGCGCCAGGGCCCAGGACGAAGTGCGGGAGAAAGCCTCGTCGGTGAAGCTGGCGGCCGTGGTGCTGAACATGAATGATCCGTCCGTCGACGGGCTCAAGGCGTTGGAGGCGTTGCGGGCAGAGCCGGGCTCGAAAGACTTGCCGGTGCTCGCCTTTGCGAATCATGAGGAAGTGGCTACCTGGAACCGGGCCAAAGCCCTCGGCGTGACGAAGATCGTGAGTCGTAATGAATTCTCAGCCCGCACAAAAGACCTGGTTGAAGAGATAATGCTGAACTGCACCTCCAGCATTCAGAAATCCGGAATTCAAAATTAAACATTCAACATTAAACATCTCATAATGAAACAATCCCGCCTCCACAGCCAGCACATTCAGCTCGGCGCCACGTTCGAAGAGGTGACCGGCTGGGAGATGCCGGCCCACTATGGAAACGTGGAGGCCGAGCATCACGCTGTTCGACAGTCGGTCGGCATCGCGGACCTGTCCCATCGCGGCAAGCTCCGAGTGACCGGCGACGACCGGGTGAAGTGGCTCCAGAGCGTCATCAGCAACGACATCCTGCCGCTTCAACCGGGGCAAGGCCGCTACTCCAGCTTCCTCACCCACAAGGGCAAGATGCTCACCTACTTCCGGGTCTACATGCAAACGGACGCCGTGATGATCGAGGACGTGGGGGAGATCGGCGACGCGACCTACCAGGCGCTGCGAAAGTTTTTGCTCTACGGCACGAAAGCCAAGATGGAGAATTGCGCTGAGAGCTGGGGGCTGCTGCTGATCGCCGGCCCCAAGGCTTCAGCTGTCATCAAATCGGCCTTGGGCGTTGATGTGGCGGACATCAAACCGGTCAATTTCATCACGGCTCAAATCGGCGGCCAAACTGCGCTCGTGATACGCACTGAAGAAACAGGCGAGATCGATCTCGAGATCCTGATTCCAGCCGATGGCCTTCCGACGGCCTGGAACAGTCTGATGGAGGCTGGTGCGCAGTTCGGAATCAAGGCCATCGGGAGCCAGGCCCGTGAAGCGCTCCGCATCGAAGCCGGAATTCCGAAAGCCGGACCGGAACTGAACGAGGAAATCGTGCCGCCGGAAGCGAATCTGGAAGGGAAAGCGTTCAGCCTGACCAAAGGCTGCTACCCGGGACAGGAAGTGGTCGCCCGCATGGACACCTATGGCAGCGTCCGGCGCCACCTCGTGGGCTTGGTCCTGAAAGATTCATCCGTGCCGCCGAAAGGTTCGAAGCTGTTCAGCGGGGATCGGGAAGTAGGCTGGATCAGCAGCGCTACCCACTCACCGCAGTTCAAATCTCCCATCGCCCTCGCCTTCCCGCTCCGCGACTTCAGCAAACCCGGTACGGAACTGACCGTCGATATAGATGGGAAGAAGCACGACGCTACGGTGCAGGCCTTGCCGCTCTACAGCCGCGCCTAGCGTGAGAATGGCTACGCCTCCGAGTGGCCAGCCTCCTTGCCCATTCCCTCTCATATTTCCACCGGCCTCACTCCAGAGCAGCAGCGTGGCGAGTTCCCGTTATTGCTCAATCACCAGGCCGGTGCTATATTGCCCTCACAAAGCAATAGACTTATCCCCATGAAGGCTGACCTTCTCCAACGTATCACCATCGAGCCAGGCAAATGCGGGGGCCGTCCTTGCATCCGTGGCATGCGCATTCGCGTCCAGGACATCCTGGATATGCTGGCGGCAGGTACGCCTGAAGAAGAGATCCTGCGCGACTATCCCTATTTGGAGCGTGACGATATTCGAGCCGCTATCACCTATGCCGCTGCGTATCTGAACCATACGATCGTGCCGGCACAGAGTAGATGAAATTTCTCGTGGACGCCAACCTCCCGCCGGGCCTCGCCGCTTGGCTCCGCGAGCACTCACACGATGCGATTCACGTCAAAGATCAGCCCGGCTTAGCGGTCGACGATCGAGCCATCTTTGAATTTGCCCGCGGACACGGATACATCATCATGACAAAGGATGAAGATTTTGCAGCCCTCGCCACCCTCAGCGACTTCAGCAAACCCGGCACTGACCGTCGAATTCGACGGCAAACGTCACCGACCTTTCCCCGGCATAGCACCGACGCCCCAGATCGCGCCCGACGGTCGTCTCTCTATCTAGCTAGTTCTTCGAATCCCCACATAGAGGGGGCGGTAAAAGGGGTCGGGGGGGCGGTAAAAGGGGTCGGGAGTCTTTTCTACTCGCAGATCGGTATCAGACCGCATTTCCCGGCACGCGGTGGACCGCGTGCCTCTCGCTCCCCTTCCGACAATAGACCACTCTCGCCGGCAAGAAAAGACTCCCGACACCTTTTTCTTTGCGCGACACCTTTTTCTTTGCGACACCTTTTTCTTTGCCTTTGCCTTAAGCTGCCTGTCTAACCGACATCCCAATCGACCCGGTGTCAACTGCTTCGCAAAACCGCTTTACAACCCGACGGCGTAAAGCAACCGTCCTATCCATAGATAGACCATCAAGTATTCTCATAGAGGAGGATCAGCCCCTCTCAGAAACTTGCAATGGCAGACAGCCTGGGCAATACTGATGCCCGCAACACGAGTATCCTGGAGCAATCGCGTGGCCGAGATCAGCCCCGCACAATGGATTCTAAGTCTGGAGTGACCGGTAAGAGTGGAGCCCCTCGCCACAGTTAGTTCCAAACGTGGCATTCCAGTGCGTCTCACACATGAGCGGTGGAGCCACATTGTTGAGTCGCACGATTATCTGGCAGGGCATCTCGACCTTGTGGTAGAGACCGTAAGCGATCCTGATTGTGTCGTGGCTGGCGTCAAAGGCGAATTGCTGGCGGTCAAACGATATGACCACACCGCTATTGGCCCCAAGCACGTGGTGGTCGCCTACAAGGAACAGGAGCAGGATGGGTTCGTTATCACCGCATTCATGACGTCGAAAATCGACAAGCTGCTCAAGAGAGGCTTCCAATGGCAGAAGTCATAGACATCCTCAGTCTGGTGCCGCAGTCGCTAAACCTGCGGTCCAACCACCTCTGGCTCGATTACGATGAGGAAGCGGATGTGCTGTACATCAGCCTGAGAAAACCGCAACGGGCGACAGACAGCGAACTGGAAGGCCGCTTCATCTATCATTACGACGGAGCCGAACTGGTCGGAGTCACCGTCCTGCATGCTAAAGCCAGTGCAGGAGCAGACGCTGCTTAAGCTCGCCACCCATCGAAAGCATAACGCGGGGCTGCTCCCTTAGCCTCGACCGTTACACACGGACAGTTACATAGCCATACGGTGGAGAACGTTGGCAGGTGGTCGAAGAGAGGCGCCAACGCGGGAAAGAAAAGGGGAAAGAAAAGGGGTCGGGAGTCTTTTCTGCTTGCAAACCCATTCCCCGCGCGCTGCGAACCTCCGTGTCGCCATTCCACCACGTCATAGACCTGCCCGCTTGAAAAACGTAGAATTCGGCGGCGCGCAATCAAGCGCCCGGCAACTAAGGAAGCGGTCCGTGAGACACCCGCGCATCGTCGTCACTCACTACGGCGGGCCCGATGCCCTTCAGGTGCTTGAAGAAGAGTGCCCCGAACCGAAGAACGGTGAAGTGCGGGTGAGAGTGCTGGCCGCAGGTGTCTCCTTGCCCGACATCATGATGCGCGAGGGCATTCATCCCGAGCGCCTGCGCTACCTTTCACACCAGGGTGGGACCTGGTCGGCGTGGTGGATCGACTCGGCGGCGGTGTCTCCAGACTCGAACCGGGCCAGATCGTTGCCGCGCTGCAGATCAGCGGCGCGTACGCGGAGTTCGTCTGCCTGCCGCAACGTGAACTGGTGCCGGTGCCGGCTGGCTTGGACGCCGCCGAGGCTGTCAGCCTCGTGCTGAATTACGTGACCGCGTACCAGATGCTGCATCGTTCGGCTAAGGTCAGACGGGGCCAGCGCGTGCTGATCCACGGCGCGGCAGGCGGGGTCGGCTCGGCACTCTTGCAGCTGGGGCGCCTCACCGGGCAGGAGATGTACGGGACCTGTTCCTCACGAGGAACGTCGATCGTTTCCGAGCTGAGCGGTATCCCGATTGATTGCGAGCATCAGGACTTCGTGAAAGAAATTCACCGCCTCACGGGTGAGGGTGTCGATGCCGTCTTTGAGAGCATCGGCGGCACGCACATCTGGCGTTCCCGCAAGGCTCTGCGTCCCGGCGGAACGGTCGTGGCTTATGGCCTGACTGGCTCGCTCCGTGGGGGCCGCTTGGCTTCAGGTCGTTCAGGTGGGCGTCATCGCTTTCGTGCCATCGCCATTTTCGGGCTGTACATCGCCGGCGGCTGGCTTCTCCCGGGCCGGAAACGGGTGGTCCCCTACAGCACATCCAATGGCTCAAACGGCTGAAACCGGCATTGTTTCGACAGGATTTGATCGCCCTGTTTGACCTTCTTCAACAGCAGAAGATCAAGCCGGTCATCGCGCAGCGATTTCCTCTTGCCGAGGCCAGACAGACGCACAAGTTGATCGGGAAGGGAGGCGTGACGGGCAAGATCGTGCTCGTGGGTACCAGCCTCGTCGCGTAGCACGGGCCCTCAGTATTCCAGGGAAAACGATATCGCATCCGGCTTCCTCGGCCGACGCTTGTCTAGCAGCACAGTCTTGGTCAGTTCTTGATCGAGCAGAGACTCTCCAAGATCTTTCATCGCTTCTTTGAGATTGAGCCAGAGCCGAACTTCCTTTTTCTTCCGATCCTCCTCGGACACTTCCTCCAGCCGTTTCCAAATGAGCAGCGTGATCGCTTCGTCAGACCAGCGCTCGCCGCCCGTGACGCCATCCTGTGCCCAGGCATCCACTCGCACCGGACTGAAGGCCACGCCGAACAAGTATCCGCCCCCGAACCAGACCGGCGTGCTGGTCAACAATTCGAACCCGATGTTCCCGAAAATCGCCCCAAGGTTCCAACTGGTCGCCAGGCCGAGGGCCACGCTCTCCCAGCTCATGTCGGCCAGCATGCCGCCGGCCAGCCACTGCCAGCGTACTTTGCCGAAGTCCTGCACGATGCCGCCGACGATCAGGTCACAGTCCAGGCGTGAGCGCAATGTCGCGATCTGGTCACGAGTGAGCGGTTCCTGAGGATCCAGCTCCATTCCTTCGACCGCGCGATCCACATCTTCGAGCGAAATCACCGTCACCTGTTGGGCCACCAGAAGTTGATAATAGAGGAGGCGACGCGCCTTGTCTTTGATGCCGGCCACGGCAGCTTCAACCATGTGCGGCTCCTCTTCAGCAGGCGGAGCATTCGCGACAGTTTGGACCGACGACAATCGGGTAATTTCAACGCCCATTCCGAATGGAAGAATCGCGATCCGAGGCCGCTCTTCGTGAGGTAATGGGCCTGGTTTCGAACCAAACAGGCTGCAGCCGGCCAGCGCCAGACTGAAGAGGAAGAGAAGAGGGAGAGAGGAAACAGGGTGAACGAGAGCGGCCGGTGACCTCAGCACGTCACCGGCCTCCTGCCTTCGACAATGATCTGCGAGGGATCACTGCTCATTCGACTACCGTTCCGGGTTGCGAACCGCCGTCACCGCCGACGCAAACTTCAGCAGGCTCGCCCGCTCCTCATCTTCCAG
>CAZOHW010000004.1:6672-36621 GCA_964579525.1 uncultured Nitrospira sp.
TCTGCTTTCGAGAAAATTTCATCTGCCGATAATAACCCTGCCATGACGTGCTCCCTCTTTTGTTCCTCGTGTAAAAACGATTCGATCTATGAGACTGCTTCAGTTGATCTGGGGGTCTCGCATGGGGTCTTGTAATCAAATATCTTTCCATTCTCCCTGCTTATTCACTCATGCCGCCCGAGAAGCTGCTTTCTCCAACAGTTCGTGAATGAGCGTCTGATACGGCTTGTGTTGCTTGGCCGCCATTTTGCGCAACTGACTCAACAGCCGCGGCGAGAGACGGATCGCAATGAGCTGTTTTGCCATGCCGCTCGCCGGCCTCCCGACACGCCGCATCCGTCGCAGTTGCGTCTCAGTCGCTTCGGGGAGATCGGAGAAATCAATCTGGGAGTCTGGAATATGCTTCACGCTCTCGCCGGCTCGCTTGCCGGGCGCTGATGATGCAGATCGTTTCTTTTTCATGTCTTCCATTTCCTGAGCCCAGTTTGCGGCTCTCACGCTGCGGTACGCACCTTCACCGTGAAACGCACCTGTGCTCCGAGCCTCGCCAGGATGTCGATCAGGGCATCCGTGCTAAACAAATCGATTCGTCCACGGAGGAGATCGCTCACACGAGGCTGTGTGACGCCCAGAATCTTGGCCGCTGCTTTCTGCGTGAGACGGCGGGAAGCGATGAGTTTCTGCACCTGGATCATGAGGTCGGCTCGGACCAGCAGATGCTCAGCCTCCTCGCGGCGAAACCCAAGATCGCGAAATACGTTCCCGGTGGAGGGTGTGATCTTCAGTTTCATGATGACCTCTTACTGTCGTTGCTCCTCAGCGTTGCGCCACCAGCATCTCATAACGCTGTTTGGCAAGTTGTATGTCGTGACGTGATGTTTTCCCGGTCCGCTTCTCAAAAGCATGAAGCACGTAAATCGCCTCCTCGAACTTGGCGACATAGCAGACACGATGTTCCACTGCGGTATGTATCCGGATCTCCCGGACACCGGGACCAATGGTCGGCATCGATTTCCAGTCGGCCGGCTCCATGCCGTGCTGGATCTGCCGAAGTTGAAAGCCTGCGAGCCGCCTGGCATCAGACGGGAAGGCTTGAAGGTCACGCCGCGATGATCCAAGCCACAGGATCGTCTTTTCCACCACAGGCGGTAATATGCAAGTTTTAGTATATTACTGTCAAGCAGGGATGGGATCATCCACATGAAGAAGAAACGGAGTCTGGAATCTCTGTTCAAGCAAGCACACGTGGCTATGGCGGGAAGCAAAGCATACAATCCTCTCATGCGCTCCATGCACCATCGCGACGGTCTGGCTGTCCGGGTGCTTTGCCTTCTCTCCGTTGTGCTTCTTGTCCAAGGCTGCGTCTCCAAAGCGCCGCCGCCCGGTGTCCGATTCCCGATCACATCCGGTGTCCATACCGCCCTGCCGACCACTGAACAACGAATCCTTCTCTGGGCAGATCCTCCCCTGGCCGATGTGGCCTTGGAATGGCTCCAGGCCCATCATTACTCAGAAATCCTGCTACCTGAACGAGGCCCTTTCCAGCTCATGCAGGTTTCACACAAGTTCTCAGACCGCGAGGCGGTGCTCTTGGTCGCCAAGGAGATGAACGCTGAGTTTGTGTTATTTCTCGAACAGGAGGAGAGTAAGGACGGGGCATTGATCGAACCGCACTGCGGTCCTCTCTTCAATGTGAATGTCACTGTACGAGGCCTGCGGGTGAAGAGCGGAGACACGGCACTGCGAGGCAACGCCCATTACCCGCACTGTGTCGCGCTCACCGACGAGACGCTTCGGAATCTGACTTGCCAGGCCTTCGCCACGGCGTGGGGATTCCGACCGTCCGGGCAACTCGATATTCCGTCGAGTCTCATGTGCACAGTCGGTCAGACCGAGCCGATACCGATCCGCTAAGACTACGAAAACCCCTCACAAGACAACCGACGCGGGGCGGGAAAAAGGTTCCTTAGCAGTCCTCCGGGCAGCGGGGTGTAGCGCTTCACTTGCGGGCGTGGCATACTCTGGCGATGAACAAGGATGACTCCATTCCAGACGTCAAGCTCGTGATGTGGTATGGGAGCATTGGAGGGAGGAACCCATGTCAAAGGTAGACGAACTCAAAACGGCAATCGAGAAACTTCCCCAAGAGGACTTCGCGGAACTCGTCCGGTGGCTGTCTGCAAAGGACTGGGAACGGTGGGACAAACAGATCGAGGCCGACTCCGGTACCGGGAAGCTGGATTTCCTGATGCGTGAAGCGCTCGAAGAGAAAACCAAGGGGACCCTCAAGGACTTGTGAAGCATCGCACAACGGCCCGTTTCTGGGCTTGCTATGCCCTTCTTCCGGAAGCTGTCCGGCGATTGGCTCGACAAAACTTCGACCTTCTGAAAGACAATCCTCGACATCCATCTCTGCATTTCAAGAAAGTCGGCAAGCTGTGGTCAGCGCGGGTTGGACCTCACCACCGCGCCCTGGCTGTTGAAGACGGGGCCGATTTTATTTGGGTTTGGATCGGGTCGCACGATGAGTATGAGCGACGCATTCAGCAGGAAGGGTAATTGGGCTTGCGAGCATGAAGACTCAGTACTACACGGCCTGCAGTCTCGACGGCTTCATCGCGACCGAGGATCATTCGCTGGAGTGGCTCTTTCAGCTTGGGGATATCAACGACACCAGCTATCCGGAGTTCATCAAAGAGGTGGGTGCGCTCGCGATGGGATCGTCCACCTATGAATGGATGCTCCGGCACGTCGTGAAGCCTGATACCGAAGCAGGCGCCGGATGGCCCTATGCTCAGCCGACATGGGTGTTCTCGTCCCGTTCGCTGCCGGCCGTAGCCGGCGCCCTCCTGCACTTTGTGCGCGGTGATGTGCGGCCGGTGCATGAGCAGATGCGCCAGGCGGCCGGAGACCGCAACATCTGGCTGGTCGGCGGCGGTGAATTGGTCGGACAGTTCTATGACGCGGGGTTGCTGGACGAGATCATTGTGCAAGTCGGGTCGGTCACCCTGGGCGCCGGCAAACCGCTGCTTCCACGCCGCATTGCCTTTCCCCCGCTCTCGTTGACCTCCGCTCGAGCTGTCGGACCAGGGTTCGCCGAGCTGCGGTACAATGTGCCCCGGAAGTAGGTCTTGCCAGGTCGGGTCTCTCGTTCTCCGACCAATTCAACATTAACACTAAAAATTCAAAATTTCGGATACTACCGTTCCGGGTTCCGCGCCGCCGTCACCGCCGACGCAAACTTCAGCAGGCTCGCCCGCTCCTCATCTTCCAGTGCGAGCAGCAGGTGCGCTTCCTCGCCATGCATGAGGCGAAGGCTCAGGAAGGGTTCTTCGCGGCGCTTTTCTTTGTTGTCCCACATGGCATCGATCACCTGGACCTTGTCCAACTGGCCGACCGAGACGACGTCGTAGCGGAAATAGGAATCGCCGATCACCATGTCGAATACGACGTTCCCGGCCGTGAGCAGCACGAGATTGAATCGTCCCTGATCTTCGTATCCCTCCGGCAAAAACTTATTGATATGGCAGAGCGCGACTTTGCGATCGCCGAGCGCCGCGCGGATCTTGTCCTTCAACGCTTGATAATCGATCTGCAGCGCCTTTTCATCCGGCCCGGTCGCGGCGACGGCGGCCGCTTCTGCTTTCGAGAAAATTTCATCTGCCGATAATAACCCTGCCATGACGTGCTCCCCCTTTTGTTCCTCGTGTAAAAACGATTCGATCTATGAGACTGCTTCGGTTGATCTGCGTGCTTTGATCGCCCGGGCCACACCGACAAATCCCAAGGCGGCCCAGGCAAATTCCAAGAGAATGAATCCCACCCGCTGATCCGCGATGGCCACGACTCCGAGCATGAGCGAGCCCACGATGTTCAGTGCCAAATAACCGGGATCCAACTCACGCCAGATACCGCTCTGAATCAGCGCATAGGCACTGAGCACCATCAAGGCGCCGACTACCGACAAGACTTGCAACAGCATGGATGGTCCGACTCCATTCCGAAAGGAACCGGTACGGTAACTGGGCGCCGGGCCGGAATGCAAGGGAGAAGTATGGCCTATTTCGCGACGATGCGGTGAGAGAAGCGGGTTTTCCCGGCATCATCGATGACGGTGACCTCGAAAGCCGACTTGCTCACGTGCACCACTCCGAAGTTGTCGTAGCCGTCCTCATTGATCAGCCGTGTCGGATGCAGCGTTTCACTGGCAACCGTAATCCGACCAGGGTGTGCGGAGAGCGGGCCTGCGACAAACTCATGGAAGTCGATCACGCCGTCCTGATTCGGATCGTAGGCATTCGCTTGTACCCAATGCACATCGCCTCCCAGAAAGACGACGTTCTTCAGCTTCTGATTCACAATCGCATCGACGATCACCCGCCGCTCCCGCTCGAATCCCGTGCCATCGGGACCTCCCGCCCAGCCGTCGTTCCCTGGGACGCCGGCTCCTCCTCCCTTGGGAACTGACAGAGGCACAGACGTGGCAATGACCTTCCATGTGGCCGTCGATTGTTTCAATCCATCGAGCAACCACTCTAATTGGGCGGCGCCCAGCATGGTTTTAGCCGGACCATCCTGATCGGCGTTTCGGCTCCGATACTGCCTGGTATCAAGGATGAACAGTTCCAGATCCTTACCGTATCGAACCGCGCGATAGAGGCGATGAAGATCATCGGAATGAGATCCGATCGGCCAATATTCCCGCAACGCCTGACGGCCGGCCGGCATCTGAGCCTCAAACGGCCCGGCAAAGTTGTTGCGGACTTCATGATCGTCCCAGATCACGTAGACGGGGACCGTCTCCAAAAGCCGGCGGAGCGATTCTGCCCCACGCTGATAGCGATGGCGCGCGCGATATTCTTCCAATGTCGTCGCGACAAAATCCGCCCCCGGCTCGTTCGGCGGCGATGTACAGGCATTGTCGCTATAGATGGTGTCGCCAAGAAAGAGAAAGAAATCGAGGCTCTGACGGCGCATCACATCGAAAATCGGATAGCCACCGGGCCCTTGACGGCAGCGTTGCTGCCCGCCCAGATCCCCGCTCCATGCGAATGAGACTGGAGCGGTGGTCGCGGCATCCGGCAACGTGGTGAACTCCCCGCGCGCAGCCAACTTAGCTTCGATATGATTCTTAGCTTCCCCTGGTCGTCCAATCAGGATGTGATAGCGATATCTCGTCCCAGGAACCAGCCCATCCAGTGGGATAGTGAGGGTGTAGTCAGTGTCCGCCATCGTGGCTAAGCGGGCCGTTCTGGCGACCGGAGCAATCACCGTCGCCATTTTAGAGGCTGTCTTCCAGACCGACGGGGGCGCCCATTCCACTTGCACCAACGCCGGGCCTTCCGTGCGCACCCAGAGCAGCGCACTCGTCGCCGCCACATCACCAACCGCCACACCTTGCGGCAGGAGATCCGAGGCCAGCACGACCGATTCCCGAAATGGACTATCCGGTGGAAGACCTTCACGCGAAGCGGAGGTACAGCTGAGCGGCATCAATGCCACAAGGAACAAGCAAGCAAGCTGACAAGTGAATCGCATGAGGCAGTCCTTACCCCATGGAGCAGGAGAGGTCAAGTTGCGAACCGCCCAGGGGCTCCTGGCGAGAGGCGAGTGGAAGAGAGCCCTCATTCACCCCTCGCCTCTCGCCTCGGACCTCTCGCCAGGAAAGAAGACCCGTTGAAAATATGACAAACCATCCGGCATACTGAGGTCCATCACACGAGGCACACCATGCATGACACCAGCTGCTGCGTCGCCAATTGCCTGAAAAGCCCTTACGCCCCCGCCGGCACCCAGTCCGTCTGCAAGGACCATTTCATCAACTTCCTCACCTGGCGCCGCCGCAAAGGCCCGCAGATGTTTCTGAAGTACGCCGCGATGACGATGGAAGAACGCGACACCGTCGCCGCCGAATGGCAGAAGACCATCCGCATCGACGAAGTGCCCTCCAACGCGCCGAAGACCTGACCGATCGGTTTTGTGCACCTTCTTGCTTCTCCGGTCACTCCCGGCCGACCCAATACATAGGTCGGCGCTTCAAGTTCATGACCACAAGCACCCGCACTCTGTCTGGCTTGATGGAAATAGAGAAGCGCGTAGGGAAATCGGAGAATGAGTCGGCGACGGATCGTCTCGGTGATCAGCGGGCCGGCCTCAGGGAAATTGACGATGGCTTGAGTGCATCGCTCGACCTCATCAAGAAACGCCGCTCCGAGACCGGGGCTTACTGACTCATAGTACTGTGCAGCTTCGTTCAACTCACGGCGAGCCAATCGATGATAGGAGACTCGCTCCATTCATTCACTTCAGCTTGGCCCGCACATCACGGAACACGTCCTCCGCAGGTACAGCAGAGTTAGGATTAGCATCCATCTCCGCATCCCTCTGTTGTGCTTCCTCAGCCCAGAGTCTCGCGTTTTCTTCCTCGGACAGGTCTTCCAGGCTTTCTAGCAATTTCCCTGCGAGGCGCGCCCGAGCCCTAGGATCCAGCTTAAGTACCTCGGCTTCCAGTTCATTGATACCCATGACGACTATGATACACGAAACCAGATTGCTGAACCAGCTAGACGTGCCTCACCTCTGCATACCTTCACATGCCTGCCTTGCTCCATAGTGGCTTGAATGTGGAGATCAGACTGTCTTCCAACCCGGCAGCCAGATTGACGTGAAACTCGCCGAGAACAAGGTCGCCTGGGTCGGCAAAAGCGTATACAGCAATGGCTCTCTGGTTAGCAAGCGCCTGGCGGATGAGGTTGTTTGCCTTTCCTTCCCCTCCTTAACCCAGGGCTAGCGAGTGGGATGCCTCCAACTGCGCGCATGCAGCGAGGGCCTTCCGAGGCCGCGCGTTGCGCGAGCGCTTTCTCCCCTTCAACCCTCTCACGCGGGTGATCATGCAGTCTTCTCCTGCGCGCATTGAGCGAGCGCCGCCCGCATTATGACCATCTGATAGATACTTGCGTGCGCGCTCAGCGAGCAAAGAAGACTGCGTGACCACCCGCATCCCCTAGCCCATCACCGCGCTGCCGTGATGATGAATCATCAACCACTCATCCCCAATCCGCTCAAATAGATTCGTCGCCAGCACTTTGGCCTGCTGCGGCTCTTCGGATTGTTGGCTGGTGATGTTTTCCACACAGATCACCCAGGCCATGTCGCCCGCGACCTGCACCATCACTTCGGTCAGCTCGAACTTCATCGAGAAGGTGTTGTTGAAGATCAGCACCCAGGAGTCGCGGACTTCGGGCCAGTCGGAGCGGAGCGACCAGCCGGGATGGACACAGGTCACGTATTCCTGATGCGCCCAGACCTCGTCCATCTTGGCGATGTCGAGGCTTTCAAAGGCTGCGTAGAATTTCTGGTTGGCTTTGGTGACTTCTTCGATCCGCTGTTCCAGCATTCGGCTCCTACCTGGGCACGGGAGCCGTATCATACTGCAATCATCAAGAAGAAGACGAGGGCGAAGAGGATGGGAACAGCCAGGTCATCCTTCTTGCTCGCTGCCCGCGCACGATAATACGGTGCTCGCATGGGTTGCGGGCGCGTCTTGGCGCGCCAGGGTGGGCGGGTGAGAAGGCAGCGCGCAGGGAAGGATACCTGGCCGTTCCCGATTTTTATGAGAGGATTAGGACCAAGTTGTGCTAATCCGTGTCCTGCGAGGTCTGGCGGTCTACTATCCAAACACCGGCCAGGATAAGACCAATCCCAGCAATCTCTGCGAGACCTACCGACTCGCGCAGGATGACCACGGACAGCGCAACCGCTGCCACCGGCGTAAGATTGCCCAGGATCGACGCGCGCGAGGGGCCGATGCCTTTTACGCCGAAGAGCCAGGCCTGCTGCGCCACGGCGGTTGCAAAGACGACCAAGTAGCCCAGCGCCAGCCAGTCGGCGCTGCTCACGGATGCGACGCCCCCTTCCAGCATTTTGCGATCGGTCCAGAGGAGCGGAATCTGCAAGACGGTGGCGACGAAGAGTGTGGTCCAGTTCACGGTCAGCGCCGAGACCCGCTCCATGATGGTGCGGCTGCCGATGCTATAGAGCGCCCAGCTCGCGACACCCAGGAACACGAGCAGGCTGCCGAGCAACGGCTGCTCTCCCGCCGCCTGGAATCCCGCCACGGACACCAATCCGACTCCCGCAAAAGACAAGAGCCCGCCGGCCCACACGGCTCGCAACGGCACATCTTGAATCAACAGGGCGGACAACAGTGCGGTGACCACCGGACTCGACCCGATGATGACCCCGCCCACGGCCCCGCTCACATACTTAAGTCCGATCAGGATCAGCAGGTGATTGCCCAGCACGCCGAGGCCCAGCAGACCGAGCGCGCGAAGATCCGCGCCGGTCAATTTGCCTAGCGTGCCTTCCCGCCACCACCAGGTCATCATGAGAATCGCCAGGCCGCCGATGTCGCGCAGCACCGACGCTTCGACCGCCGAAAAGGAGCCGAGGGCGAGTTTCTGAGCCACAATCGAACCGCCCCACAGCACGGCCGCGAGCACAACCGATCCGTACGCCACGGTGGTGGATGGCTGCGCCATGCGCATGGGGATACCGTCGTTTCCCGCCGCCGTCAAGAACATTATCGAACCGGACGACTTGACGGCGTTTACGAACTTGACTACGTTTCGTCTAACCAGACGAGGCCGGGCAAGGAAAGGAGTAGCTATGGGGCAGTCACGCGGTGTGTTTCGATTACTGTCCGTGCCGTTATCTCTGCTTGTAGTGCTGAGCGGCTGTACGAAAGCCTTGATCCATGACGATGTGAAGTATGCACAAACCGGGGCCCATTGTTCGGGATCTGAAGGCGTCGACGACTCGTCGCTCGCCGTGCTGCCTATCCCAGTGGTCGCGTTCTTCGTCCCGCACTGGAACCTGCACGACATCAAGGCCGACGACTATCTGAAGCGCTGCGGCGATTCCACGAAGCTGATCAACCGCCATGTCGAAGTGAACCGCACCGCCTGCATTCCGGCGGCACTGACCCGCATCATCAGCCTCGGGATTTGGCAATGGTGTCCGGCGAGCGTCTCGTGGGAGGCGGATGTCAAGACGTGAAGCGTCAGGCGTGAAACGTGGCGCGTAATACGTCTGTGAGAAAGCAACTCGTCATAGGCTTTCCTACCGCGCCTTACGCATAACGTCTTACGCCTCACATTTTTTTCGCACCACCAGCACGCCGTCACGAATGGTGACCAATACTGCGGTGACACGGGGATCATCCGACACCGTTCGATTCAGTTCCTGAATCGCCGCTGTTTTTTCGTCCGGCGGCGGTTGCTTCAAGACATCGCCGTTCCACAGCACATTGTCGATGAGGATCACGCCATGCGGCGCCACAAGGTCGATCGCGCGACGATAATAGTTCACATAGTTGATCTTGTCCGCGTCGATAAAAATCACATCGAAAGGACCGGTCAGCTTGCTCATGGTATCCAACGCAGGTCCCATGCGGATCTCGATGTTCTTTCCGAATGGAGCGCGGGCGAAGTACCGCCGCGCCATGGCCGCTCCTCAGCTTGCGCGAGTTGTCACAGGAAAGACGATAAGCACGAAGGCGGCTTCGGTCCCCAGTGTGAGCGCAGCCACGAGACTTCCGAATGGAAAAAGCTCAAGCGGGGAACCGGAGGGTTTCGCTTCCAATAGACTTGTGCGCCCCTCGAACATTCACGAAAATCCTTGGGGCTACCTCCCGGCTCTGTGTAATCTATGGTGTGGCGCAACAACCATGACATGAGTCCCTAAGGCATCCGCTCAACAGAGGATGCGAGAACAAGAACAATGTACCGTCGAAACATTTCTCACGTTCTCCGGTTCCTAGGCCTTCTGCTCTTCGGCCTTGTCCTGTACCAACTCTGGATCAAGCCGTCCTATCTCACCCCGACTGCACCGCATTCTGCGGCACCATCGGCAAACGAACCGGCGCCAAACACATCGCTTGGCATACCGGAACCTGTCGCACCTCCGGATGTTCCGCAGACGCGGCTGATTGACCCCGGAGAAGCTCCGTCCCAAGAACTGTCTCTGATTTACGATGATCTCGAGCGGGGCAACTACAACGCCGTTGAATCACGCCTTCAGAAACTTCCGGCCAAGAAACTGTCCACAGAACGAGCCAAGCAATACGTGGCAGCCCTTTGGAATAATCTCGGCATCCAACAGGAAAAATACAGCGGGATCGACGTCTCCGTGAGAGCCTTCCGGAAAGCGGTGGCACTGGACCCGCAAAACCCTACGGCATTATTGAATCTGACGCAAGCCTATTGGGGGCTTCGCGACAATGCGCTCACACCTGAGTTTCTTCAAACGGTCATCCGTTCCGCGCCAAAGGATCCATTCCCCCACCTGGCCTTGGCCGACATCCTGATCGACCGCGGTAATACAACTGAGGCGGCTCAGCATCTCAGTATGGCGGAAGATTCAGCCAAAACAGATTCAAACCTTCACACCTACTTTCACCAGCTCACGGCGAAACTTGACCGACCTACTCCCTCATACTCCCTTCCCACGAATGTGATCGAAGCGAGGCCTTCCAAGGCGCCTCAAGAGCCGGTCGCAGCAGCCATCCAAGAATCACCCACTACAACCCCATCCCAGGTGGTTCAAGCTTCGTCACAGAAGGCAGCGTTGCCTAAACCCTCGTCAGAATTAGAGACAGCAACGCCGGCTCGAGCATTCAAGCCCCGCAGCCAGGAACATTTCACGATTCAGTTTGACGGCAAAGAGAGTCCCGACCAGTCCACGCAGATCCGCACCATTCTGGAATATGCGTACCAGGAAATGAGCCAAAAGTTCGGGCATGTACCGGACAGCTCCATACACGTCGTGCTTCATACGGCGCAGAAGTTTGCGAGACAAGCTGGGAGCCCGGCTTGGGCCGACTCGCTTTATGAGGCAGCATCGGCCACGATCCACATTCCCATGGAAGGGGCGCTGGATGACCTCGCGTTACTCAGTCGGGTCGTGCGCCATGAGTTTGCCCACGCGCTGCTCCAAGAAAAAGTCGGCATGCGCGGGCCTCACCTGCCTATCTGGCTTGTTGAGGGCTTGGCCATATATTTGGCCGAGGATCCCTGGCCGGACTTGGAGGACAGCAAACAAAAGACCCTCTCCGTGATTCCCTTGTCGACGTTACAGCAATCGTGGGTTCAGCTGCCGAAGGAATCATGGACAACGGCCTATATCGAATCGCTGGTCGCCACCCAAACTCTTATCGATCAGTACAGTATGTTCGGCGTGCGCCAAGTGATCAACGCCATCCGCATGGGTCAGTCGCTCGACGGAGCGATGCAACTGAAATTGGCCGTCTCTTATGGTCAGTTTCAACAGACTTGGGAAAAGCACTATAAGTCGTTGATGCACGCAGGCCATTCCTAACGCCTACCCGCCTTTCCACTTTCCACGAAAGCGCCCGTCTGGTTGTTTGAAAATGCAGTAGGCGTTGCGTAGACTGACATGGATAATATGACCGCACTCGGACGCATCCTACGCAGAGAGGAGGCCGCGCGTGAAGACCCTTGCCACACTGGAACCCCTTACCACCAGACTGCTGGAAATCCATCGTATTAACAGCGCCGCCTCCGTGTTGTCCTGGGATCAGGAAACGTACATGCCGGCGGGCGGCGGAGAGGCGCGGGCCGAGCAGATCGCCGTCCTTCAAGGATTGGCCCACCAAAAGCTGGTCTCATCAGACATTGCACAGTTACTGTCGCAATGGATCGATCCCACCACCGGACGGGCGTTCGAGCGGGCCGGAGATGGGTGGGATGAGCCTTCTCGATCCCTCTTGCGCGAAGTCTGGCGCGATTTCAGTCGGGCTAAAAAGCTGCCCTCTGATTTCGTCATCACACTGAGCCGGGAATGTTCGCTCGCGCAACAGGTGTGGGCGGAGGCCAGGGAACAGAGCAAGTTCGCCATGTTCCTGCCGAATCTCCGCACCATCCTGTCTCTCAAGCGCGAGGAGGCGCACTATCTCGGCTACAAAGAGTCGCCGTACGATGCACTGTTGGATGTCTATGAGCCCGGCTCGACCATCGCCGGGCTCCGTCCGCTCTTTGCGCAGCTCAAAGCACGCCTGGTCCCGCTGCTGAAAAAAATTACCGGCAGCCGCGTTCGGATCGATGACAGCATCCTCCGCTATCCCTATGACCAGGCTCGTCAGTTGGAATTCGGACGGTTGGTGCTGATCGCGATGGGCTACGACTTCGAACGGGGGCGTCTGGACCTCTCGGCCCATCCTTTCACCACCTCGTTTCATCCGACCGATGTGCGGGTGACCACCCGCGTGCATGAGCACGAGTTGCAGTCCTGCCTGTTCAGTTGTATCCACGAAGGCGGCCACGGGCTCTACGACCAGGGACTCGACCAGCGGTATTTCGGAACGCCGCTGGGAGAATCCGTCTCGCTCGGCATCCACGAAAGCCAATCGCGCTTGTGGGAGAATTGCGTCGGCCGTTCACGTGCATTTTGGCGCTTCTTTTACCCCATCCTCCAACAGACGTTTCACCACCAGCTCCGTGGCGTGGACGTCGAGCAGTTTTACGCGGCGATCAATTGCGTGAAGCCGTCGCTCATTCGGGTGGAGGCGGACGAGCTCACGTATAACCTGCACATCATGCTGCGGTTCGAGATCGAACAGGATTTGATCGAAGGCCGGACGCAGCCCGAGGATCTGCCGGACATCTGGAATCACAAGATGGAGGAGTATCTCGGAATCACGCCCAAACAGGATTCCGAAGGCGTGTTACAGGACGTGCACTGGTCGCTGGGGTCATTCGGCTATTTCCCGACCTATACCTTGGGCAATCTGTATTCGGTGCAATTCTTCGAGCGGGCCAAGATGGAAATCCCGCACCTCGAAGACGAGATCGCGGCGGGCCAGCTCATGGTGCTGCGGCGCTGGCTGGAACAGAAGATTCACCGCTGGGGCCGCATGTTTACGCCCGACCATCTCGCTCAGCGCGTCACCGGAACCAGCGTCAGCCCGGAACCGTTTCTCGCCTATCTGGAAAAGAAATACGGTGAGCTTTACCAGGTCTGAGTGCTCAGACCGGCCGTCCCGTCATACCCCATCGCCGCATTAACTCTGGCCAACATCACCGGCGTAAACGCAAACTCAGCCTGAACCTCGATTCGATGGGGGACGAGGAGCGTCGTGTGGAAGACGATATCCCGAATGGGAATTTTGAATTCCGGTTGCTGAGGCGTGCTGAGTTCGACGGCTTCGACGGAAGTGGTGATCGTGCCGCTATCTTGCGGCCCATACGTCGCCACGACGGCATCGATGATCTCTTTGATCTTCTCGTTGGTCTCGACTCCCTCCATGCCTTTCAGCACCAACGGAATCACATCGTCCTTGGCCTGGTCCGACAAGGTGAAATTCTCGACACGTTCTTTTCGTCTGAGCGACGTGAGATCGTTGTCGAGATCTTTGCTGAAGGCCCCGTAGGCAAAGCGGAAAAACTCGAAATGGAATCCCTTGAAGCCCTTGCCGAACATCTGAAGCTCACAGAGGAAACACAATTGCTGCAGCTTCACGTCGCTCAGCAACCCGTGCGGCCCGGCCAGATGAAGCACATAGAGCAGCAAGGCTCGATCAACCGTGATTTGATTCGGCTTTCTCATCGCTGTCTCCGCCGATGTCGGGGCGAGCGCACTATAAACAGCCGAGGAGAATGCCGTCAAATCGTCAATTCGGCCATCTCGGGCGAATCCCGGCCCTTGACCCTGTGCGGCGTATTAGTCTTTAATGGCATCCTCTCATAGAGGAGCGGGCCGGAGCTATGTCGAGACATGTGAAAGAAATGGAGACGCTCAAAGAGCACCTGGGCAAGCATCAGTTGAAGTTTACGCGTCAGCGGGAACTCATCCTCGACGCCTTTCTCAAGCAGGAACACATCACGGCCGAAGAGATGTACCACCAACTGGCCAAGAAAGACCCGCATTTAGGATTGGCCACGATTTACCGCACGTTGAATCTGTTTTGCGAGGCCGGCTTGGCGCAAGCCCGCCACTTTGGAACCCAGACGCAGTACGACAACGTGTCGCACAAGGGACACCATGATCACCTCATTTGCACCGGGTGCGGCAAGATCGTGGAGTTTGAGAACTGTGACATCGAGCGCCTCCAGGAACAGGTTGCCACCAGCAACGGCTTTACCATCCAGACTCACCGCCTCGAACTCTATGGCCTCTGTTCACGTTGTCGTCATTGACCCCCGCCGTTTTTTTTGGTATTCTTTTTGAGACGATTTATCAATTTCAATTAATTTAAAAGGACCGGCTCATGCAGCGCGTTTCCCGATCGCCTTCTTCTATTTCGCCCTTTCTCTGGATGGGTGTCTTCCTTGGAGGGCTCCTGATGCTCGCCTGGCTGATCGTACCGGTCGCCACGCCGGCAGTCGAGAAGCTGATTGTCTATTCGGGGCGGGCAGAACGGCTGATCAAGCCGGTACTCGACGCCTTCACCGCAAAAACCGGGGTTCAGGTGGAACTTCTGTCGTCCGGCACGACAGAACTTGTGAATCGCTTGAAAGCCGAAGGCGATCGCACGCAGGCCGATCTTCTTATTACGAACGATGCCGGCAGCTTGGAGATGGCGCGCGCCGCCGGGTTGCTTCGCCCGCTGAATATGCGTGAGATCGACCGGGCCATTCCGCCGCAATTTCGCGCCTCGGACAACAGTTGGATCGGTCTCTCGGGACGCTTTTGGGTCATCGTCTACAACACCACGATGGTGAAGCCTGATCAGGTGAAGTCGTTGCTCAGCCTGGCCGACCCCAAATGGAAGGACAAGATCGCGATTCCCAATTCGGGTAGCGAATACCTTCAGGCGGGCGTGTCCGTCATCCGCGCCACGATCGGCGACGAGCGAACCAAGAAATTCCTGGAAGGACTCCGAGACAACGCCGGCACGCAGGTCTATCAAAAGAGCTCGCAAATTGTGGACGCGGTGGCGAAGGGCCAGGTCGCCCTGGGCATCGTCAATCACTATTATGTCTATCGACACCTGGCCACGCAGCCGGCCGCTCCCATCGCCGTGCTCATGCCGGACCAGCAGGAAGGCGGGATGGGCGCCATCATGAACGTCGCCGGCGTCGGCGTCCTTAAACACACGACGCACCTCGACAGCGCCAAACTGCTGGTGGAGTTCCTCGTGGCGCAGGCCGGACAAAAAATGTTCGCGGACCTCGATAAGGAATATCCGCTCCACCCGGAAGTGAAAGCAGATCCCGCGCTCATCGATCGCAAGAGCTTCCGCGCGGCCCTTGTGCCCTTGACCAAACTGGCCGAGCTGCGCGAACCCACGCTCACACTGATTGAACAAGTGGGTCTTCGATAACACACGAGCCCGCTTGTGACCACCTTACGTCAACAACTCGCTTCCCCCGTACAGTTAGTCGCGCTGACCAGTGCCGCATTGATCCTCTTGCCGCTCGGCTATGTGACGACTCTGGCGTTATCAGCCGACCCGGCCGTGTGGCAACGGCTGTGGGCCACGCGCATCCCTGAGCTCTTGGCGAATACCGTCTCCCTGGCCGGCACCGTCGCCCTCCTCACGCTTCTCCTCGGCGTGTCCACCGCCTGGGTGGTGACCAGATTCGACTTCCCCGGACGCTCTTTTTGGGAAGTCGCCTTGGTGCTGCCGCTGGCCATGCCGACCTACGTGCTGGCCTATGTCTATAACTATCTGCTGGGATTCGGCGGACCGGTTGAACATCTCTGGCAATCGATCGCAGGACTGCAGGCGCGCATTTTCTCCCCGCAGAGCTTCTGGGGCGCGACGCTGGTGATGGCGCTCGACACCTTTCCCTTTGTCTATCTTTTGACCCGCAGCGCGCTCCTTAGCCTGAACGTGTCGTTTGAGGAAGTGGCTCGTACCTGTGGTGCCTCCCGTTTCCAAACGGTGTGGCGCGTGACGCTGCCGCTCTTGCGCCCGTCGATCGTCGCAGGCGTGGCCCTGGTGATTTTGTACGTCGTCTCGGATTTTGGCGCGGTCTCGCTGTTGCGCTACCAGACGCTGACCTACGCCGTGTTCCAGCAAATGACCGGCCGGTCGGACAACCAGGCTGCCAGCATCCTGAGCATTCTTCTCGTCGTCCTCGCCTTGGTCTTTTTGATGGCCGAACGGTGGTTCCGCCATAAGAGTCGGTTCTACCAAACGACCGGACGGTATCGCGCGCCGCAGCGCATCCACAGTGGATGGCTGAAAAGCGCCGCGCTGACCGCTTACCTTGCGGCCATTGTTGCCGCCTCTTTTGGCGTGCCCGCTTATTTGTTGATTCAATGGACCTTGTCTCCCGAAGCCCAAGCCATTTTGGATAGCCGCTTCTTTGGATTTGTCCGGAATAGCGCGTTGCTGTCCGCCTCCGCAGCAACCGCCGGCGTGGTGATCGGACTTCCATTGGCCTATCTGGCCAGCCGAAAACCGACCGCGCTGAATCTCGGCTGTTTGCAGGCGGCCTATGCCGGCTACGTGCTTCCGGGGCCCGTCGCGGCGTTGGCGGTCCTGATGCTGTTCCTCAAACTGCTGCCCTTCTTTTACGGGACAGCCATTGTCTTGGTCGTCGCCTATGTCATCCACTTTTTGCCTGCCGGCCTCCAATCGCTCGAACCGTCGCTGCAGCAGATTACACCCAATCTTGAAGAGGTGGCCCGCACGTTAGGGCTCGGCGTCCGCGAGACATGGCGGCGCGTCACCCTTCCGCTGGTGCGCAATGGCTTTATCGTGGCGTGGGTGCTCATGTTCCTGCAGACGATGAAGGAACTTCCGGCGACACTGCTCTTGCGACCGGTGGGCTTTGACACGTTGGCGATCCGCGTCTGGCTGGAAGCGAGCGAGGAATATTATCAGCTGGCAGCCCCCTCGGCCCTGTTGATCGTGTTGGTGGGTCTTCCTGCGCTGGTCCTGCTGCTCTCACGCGACTGGCGCGCAGCCTAAGGAGTTCCATGGGGACCGATTCAAGCATGACCCCGCTCGATGCCGGTCAATTGAAAGGTCAGGTCAATCTGTACACACCGGCGTCCTCCATTCTGGAACTCCGCTCGGTGTCCTGCGCCTATGAGCCGAACCGCCCCGCTATCCGAGCCATTACCTTTTCGGCGCGTGAGGGAGAGATTCTCTGCCTCCTCGGTCCATCAGGCTGCGGCAAGACGACGATCCTTCGAGCCATCGCCGGATTCGAACCGGTCCGGTCGGGGGAAATTTTTCTGTCGGGCCGATTGGTCTCTTCATCCAGCGTAACAGTCCCGACCGAAGAACGGCATGTCGGCATGGTGTTCCAGGAGTACGCCTTGTTTCCGCACTTGCGCGTGGCCGACAACATCGCGTTTGGACTTCGCCATCTGGCCAGGGCCGAGCGCAAGAGCCGCGTGCAGGAGATGCTCTGCTTGACCGGCTTGGAAGGATTTGAACGGCGCTATCCCCATGAGCTATCGGGCGGCCAGCAGCAGCGTGTGGCGCTCTCACGGGCGTTGGTGCAAAACCCGGTGGTGCTCTTGCTGGATGAACCGTTCAGCAATCTCGACCCCGATATGGCCAGCCGCATGCGTCAGGAACTGCACGTGCTCTTGCGGCGCATGAAAACCACGACCATTTTGGTGACGCACGATCATGATGAAGCCTTTGCCATGGCGGACCGCATCGCCGTGCTCAACAAGGGCTATCTCGAGCAGATGGCTTCGCCGGAAGTGATTTATCACATGCCCTCGACCCCCTTCGTCGCCGACTTTGTCGGGCAAGCCGACTTTATTCCCGGCCACGTTCAAAACGGCATGGTGCATACGGAGTTGGGCGAGTTTTCCAATACGCTCCAGAGTGAGGAAGGCGCCTCGGTCGTCGTGATGATTCGTCCTGATGACATCCACTTGATGCCGAGTAAATCGGCCGGATCGCGGATCGTCGCGCGCCAATTCCACGGATCGGAAAATCTCTATACGGTGAGGCTCCCTTCCGGGCAACTCGTGCACAGCAGCGAAAGCTCGACCAGCGTCTATCAGGAAGGGACCGCGGTCGAAGTTCGGGTGTCCGCCACCCACACAGTCCTGTTCCCCAACACGGACCTGTCGCCCTGACAGGCGCTCGTGCTGCAATTGACAGATTTCATAGGGATCTGGCATTGATGGAGCACACTCCGGCTCCTACCCCGCCGGTTCCGGGTTCTCTTTCCAAGGATGTAAGGAGTTCCAATGGACGCGTTGAAACACGCCGTGGATTACGGAATTATCGGACTGTTGTTGGTCCTCAGTCTGTGGTCGGTCGCCGTCGCGGTCGAACGTTGGCTGTTCTACCGGCAGGTGAATCTGGCGCAGTTCCGCAATGTGCTGCAACTGGAAATGGCCCTCACCAAACGCCTCGTCGTCATCGGGACGGTGGCAGCGAACGCGCCCTATATCGGCTTGCTGGGAACCGTCCTGGGCATCATGTTGACGTTCCATACGATGGGCACGTCCGGCACGATGGCGGTCAATACGATCATGATCGGTTTGAGCCTCGCGTTGAAAGCCACGGCGGTCGGCCTGTTAGTGGCGATTCCCTGTGTGGTCATGAACAACGTCCTCCGTCGGCGCGTGACCGAACTGCTCACCCAATATAAGGCGCAACATGGAACGGGACATTGATCAGATCAACGTCATTCCACTCGTGGATGTCATGTTGGTCCTGCTCGTCATCGTGCTGACCACCGCGACCTTCATCAGCACCGGCCAGATTCCAGTCAATCTGGCCAAAGCCAAGGCTGTCGGCGATCGGAAGGATGTCCCCATCATCATCACCCTCACGGCAGAAGGCGGCCTGTTTTTGAATGACAAAGCCGTGGCAGACGGTGGGCTTCCGGCAGCCTTAACCAGCGAACCCCGCGACTCCGCCGTCGTCGTGCGGGCGGACAAGGTCACCTTGCTGGAAAAGTTTGTGGCGGTCGTCGACGAAGTGCGCGGGCTTGGGTTTCAACAGGTCAGCCTCGAAGTCATCCGGCTGTGACCAGCGATTCATCCTTCTCTTTCAGCGACCACAGAAGATATACGGCGATCGGCTGGCTGGTTTCGTCCGTATTGCATGGGAGCCTGGCAGTAGCGGCCATGCTGTTTGTCCAGCGCATACAGCTCGCACCGCAAGGTGAGCCGTTCAAATGGAATGTGGCGATGACGGCCCAAGCGCCGGCCATGATTCCCTCAACGCAGGACACAGCCGCATCGCCTGAGCCATCGGCCTCAGCTCCAGCCGCTTCGCAGCCGGCCCCCGTCACCACCGACAAACTTCGCGTGGCAGACGCCGTCAAGCCAAGCGCTGAGTCGCCGAAGATCTCACCGCCGCTTCCTCCTACAGCTCCTCAAGAACCGATTCGCGAGACGGATCATGATCCGGACGCCCCTTCAACGCCTGCGACTCCTTCTGTCACTTCCCTACAACCAGCCACAGCTTCGCAGCCAACCACTGCGCCGCCTGTGAAAAGTGAATCAGCAACACCCCATGAGCCGGTATCATCTGCGCTCCTTGAGCCGATGGCTCCTCCCCATCATGAATCAAGGCTCACGCACAACGAACCACATGACGCTCAGCAGCCGACGACCGACCCAGCCACACAAACGGCCGCTCTCGCTCCAGCCGGCCCACCCAAACTATCAAAGGTCGATTACGACTGGCTTTCCGAACTCATGGCTCAATGGATTGAAGATCTGGATAAGCGCTATCCCGCAGTCCTCCGCACAGAGGGGATTCAGGGAAAAGTCACGTTGACCGCGGTGCTCCATGAGAATGGCGTGCTCAGCGATGTGCGCGTCGTCAAAAGCTCGGGCAACGCGATGCTTGACGATGTGGCTGTCGAAGATGTGAGGAAAGGTCCGCCGGTACAACTAGCCCGCTCGCTCGCCCGCAGATGCCGGTCAAGTTTTCCATTGTCTATGATTTGAGACGTACCCCATAGTCCTTCATGGCTGGCGAAGTCGCGAGCGAAGGCCCGACGAGACGGTCATCCGTCCCTCCGCATCCACTATCACCGCCTCGACATCAGGTAAACGTTCCACGAGGGCCATGCCCCGATCCGGCCCGAGGACAAAAATGCCGGTGTCCAACCCGTCTGCAACCGTCCCTTCTTTCGCGATGACCGTCACACTCTGACAGGCCCTGGCGGGCTGCAACGTCTGCGGGTCCAAAATGTGATGATAGCGAACGCCGTCTTGCTCAAAAAATCGCTCGTAGTCACCGGCGGTCGATATGGCTTCGTCTTTCAAATCGACTATAGCCAATACCGCGCCATCCAGCCTCGGATGCTTGATACCCACGGGAAAGCCGGCAGTGCCCGGACGTGATCCAAACGCTTTGATATCCCCTGACAGGGCGACCACACCGCCAATCGCGCCGGCCTTCTGCATGGCCTCCGCTGCCCGATCCGCCGCATATCCTTTTCCAACGCCGCCCACATCGATCCGCATGCCTTCTCGCGGGAGAAAAATGGTGCGGGCTGATTCATCGACCTGAATGCTGACCCAGTCAACCAGCGGCCTGAGTTGCTCCAGCTCCGCCTCGCTTGGAATGTGCTGCCGTTCCGTCACGCTCCAGACTTCGACGGCCGGCCCGACGGCGATGTTAAAGCCTCCTTCAGTCAAGCGCGCCATCTCCAACGAACGGGTAAGAAGTTCCAGCGTTTCTCGGCTCACCTGAACTGGAAGACGGCCTGCGGCCGCATTGACCCGAGACAGTTCGCTCGCTGGGATCCAGGTGCTCAACAGTTGTTCAAGTCGCTTGACCTCGTGAAACCCGGCAGTGATGGCGGCTTGAGCCGTGGCATGAGTCGATGCGACGGCCGTCATCGTCACCAGCGTGCCCATGTGCATTTGAGCGCGCTTGACCGTAACCGGCTCGGATGCAACCGGTTGCATTGTTGCGCAGCCCGCCATGAAGAGCAGTCCCCACACACACCCTGATCTCGTTGAGACAGAATCGACCATACCCATGAAGGTCACCACCAATGCCGACGGAAATATCGAGGGTAGCGGGGATAGGGCATCACTTCGTACAAGCGAGCCTCGAGATGAGCGGGTTGTGGAAGGACTTCCGTGATCGGCTGTTGGTCAAGGTCCGGATATTGTTCTCTCACAAAGTGGCGCACCTCGGCCAGCCCGTCTTCATTGAGCACCACTGAAACCGCAATCATGCGTCCGTAGCGCGGCGAATCAACGCCGAATCGCCACGTGCCGACATATGTAACCGGTTCAGTTCCTACTGTGAAACCGATAGAGAGATCGGCCATCGACATGAAGGGTCCCTCGCTGATCTGGACGCGGCTCAATTCATAGTCGCCCGGCGAAAGCGTCAAAACGAAGTGTCGATCGTCGGATTTGATTTCAATGCTGTATCGATCATTGGTCCTCCGATTGATCAACTCGATGAACCGAACCGCAGGCTCGTAGATGCGGCTGCGCTCCCCGGTGATCACCGCCACTATACGGCCTACAGCGACAGAACTTTGGACGCTGTCCGGCTCCGGCGCTGCCTGCAGTGACGGCGAGCAGCCTTGAAACAGGAACATCATCCCTATCAGTCCCGCGAGGAGCATCAGCACACCTATACGCATGAAGGCATTATACGGGATCGCGAGATTCCTTAGCAGGGTTTGGAATTCGTCCAGTTGGTCGGCTCACCCTATTGACAGTTAGTCCAGTGCTCGGCTAGACTCCACGACGATTTTAATAATTGTTCTCAATTTCATCAAGCGGGATACCGAACCATGGTGACGACGAAATCTCCGGCGTTCCCAGCACGCCGGAACCAGGAAACTCGCTGCGAGTGCGGGCAACTCATGGCGAAGGTCTGCGGCCGCGGCCTTGAACTCAAGTGCAAACGCTGCAAGCGCATCGTCATCATCCCATTCTCCTCCATCGAAGGATGGAGCACCGTCGCATCATGATTCATCTGAGGAAAGGAGGCCTCGTCAACTTAATCAGCAACGAACAACACAGTGCGCTCCCATTTCGATCCAGGCCAGAGACCATTGAGTCCCGAGTCAGACCATTCACCCATTCTCACTCATGGAGGATTGTAACAATGAGGATCAGGTCAATCCTCGGGGCTCTGATCATCGCCGGTTTGCCGGTTACGCCGGTCTGGGCGGAGATGACCCCGGATGAAATCAAGAAGATGGTCGATCAGGCAGTCGAGAAGCGGCTTCAAGAACACGAAAGACGCGAAGGAGTAACGGAGCGGAGAGAAGGGGTGTCCGGCCAGACTAACGAACCGGGAATCGGCTCGCTTCCTGAAGTGGGACGTGAACGGCGAACTGAGTCGCAACCGGCATTGTCCTTCGGCTCAAGCGGATCAGGCCGGCTCGTATATGCCAAGCCGTTCGTCGCGGCGCCGAAGGCCATCGTTGGCGGATACATGGATATCCAATACCGCGCTCACCGCAAGGGTGTTATCGAAACAGGTGACGGCTATAACACCTTGAGGAATGGTCAAGGTACGACTAATGGATTCGACCAGCAGCGGTTCGTACCCTTCATTTATGCGGACATTACTGAGCATGTAAAGTTTGCCTCTGAAATTGAGTTCGAGCATGCGATCAGAGAGACCGGTACCAGTGAAATCAGCCTGGAATTCGCCCATATCGACTATCTCGTGAATGAGCCCTTCAACATTCGCGCAGGAAATCTGCTCCTTCCCATCGGCAAGTTCAACTTGCTGCACGATTCCCCATTGAACGACTTGACCGATCGGCCGCTTGTCAGCCAATTCATTATCCCAACAACCATGACCGAGACAGGGGCAGGGTTCTATGGAACGCTGTATCCCGGTCGAACGAGCAAATTAGATTATGAATTCTATGTGACCACCGGTCCGTGCGGGTATAACACTAACGGCAGCCCTCGTGTCAATGAAGAAACCGGTACGAAAAACTCCCGCCAAAGGAACTGTCCATCAGCTGACGGGTTTGATATCAATAATGGAAAGGCGGTCTCCGGCCGTGTGGCGTTCAGCCCGATGCTCGGCGTGGAAGTCGCCGGATCGGGTTATTTCGGCAATCAATCGCCGACCAGTTATAACCCCTTGAGTATCACCGCCGTTGACTGGACGCTCCAAAAGGGCCCATTTGAAATCATCGGTGAGGCAGCCTGGGCCTACGCCAGAGGAAACTCACGGGCTATACCTGGAAATACTGATGGATTGCCTCCCGGAACATTGTTGACCGGCGTCAATACATTCAACCCATTGGCTGCTCCCCCCCAACGAATGCAGGGGTTCTATATCCAGGGCAACTATCACTTCATGCCTGCGTTCTTGACGGCCCTCTCACCCAAGCGGTTTGGCGAAGGCTCCACCTTCACTGCCGTGGTTCGTTATGACCGGGTGAACTTGAATATGGACAACCGCGCTGAGAGCGAGGGGCAACTGGAACAAATTTCGTTCGGGCTGAACTATCGCCCGGTCGAAGATGCGGTGTTCAAGATGAGCTATCAATACATGCCGAAGGCGTTTAATCCGAACTCCGGCGAACGAATTCATGACAGTGCGTTTGTAATCTCAGCGGCGACCTATTTCTAGCTGATACAGCGTACGGGCTCTCTTCTCAGAGGAGAGCCCGTACGCTAGAAGGACAGGACCCGAGAGTGAAACATCTTGCATCAAAACTGGTTTTATTGCTTTTAGCCGGATGTGCCGCCATGAGTGGCAGTTCGGATCAGTACTACGTCTGCTCTTACGACACAGCTTGGGATGCCGCTATTGAGACGATGAAGCCTTATTCCATCACTTCTCAGAACAAGGAAAAGGGCTGGATTGAAACAGGTTGGATTGAAATGGAAGGCAAAGAGCGATCATTTGGCATTTTCAGTCGTGAAGGGTTTGGCAATAAGGAACGAGCCAGGCTCTCGGCGAAAGTCACACAGGACAAGGATGTGGCATCGGTCAGCATCTTAGAAACACGCCAACGCTGGCATGCGCGTGGAGGTGTCACTCAACAAGCCACCCGATGGTGGCCGGTTGATCCGTCAGAAGAAGTGCTTAGAGACGTGACCGATCGGTTGAATAGCAAATTACAGGAGAAAGGATGTTCGACATCATGAAACATTCGCTCGTCTCTTTGGGCAGCCTCATTATCATGGTGGCAGCGGCTACTCCCGGATGGTGCGAGCGAATATGGGACGCTGAACTGAAGCGTTATCTTACCGAGCAGGAAATGATGATGGCCGAGGTCTTCATGAGTGAGGAAGAGGCGGTTAAAACGATGCTACCGAAGTCCGAGCGCGTCCGGAAGGAACTGCTGAAGTTGAGCCCGGAGAAGAAGTCCTACATTGAAGAACGCATCGGCTGGAAGTTTCCGGAAGAGAGCTTTGAGGTGTACATCGGCGAAACCGGCACGAAAGTCGACGGCTACGCACTGATCCAAAATACGATCGGCAAACACAAGCCGATGACCTACATGGTAGGCGTCGACAGTAAGGGACAAGTGTCCGACGTTGAACTGCTGGTCTTCCGAGAATCACGAGGAAGTGAGATCCGGCAAAAGCGGTTCAATTCCCAATATGAGGGCAAGACCGTGTTGGACCCTGTCCGTATCAATAAGGACATCATCAACATCAGCGGCGCCACCATGTCGGTTCGTTCGATGAGTGCCGGCATCAAGCGCGTACTTGTGCTCGTCGACGAGTTCTATTTGAAGCCGGCCGGGCTGGGAAGCGACACGTATGCCGCCCGCAAGGACAAGGGCTTTTTCTCTTCGATTTTTGGAAATTAGACAAGCGGACCGAGCGTCCCGGCATGAGAAATTTTAATCAGCGCTTTAAGCTTCGTGATTCCGACCGCCATATCAGGCTGCTGTACACGCAGTTCTTATTGTTGATGCTGGTCGGGTTTTTGTTCTCGTTCTTTTGGGCGCACAGCATGACGGGACTTTCCCCTCAGGGCGTGGCCGATCACTACCGAGGTTCCGATGCGACCTTCGGCGAACCGATGTCGTTCCGAGAGCTCGCCGAAGTGACGCACTTTCACCTCTTCACGATGCCGGTCGTCTTCATGATTCTGGTGCACGTCCTGTACTTGACGAGTACCAGCCACGCGATGAAAGTGTGGATGACCTGGCTGTCGTTCGCAGGCGTGACGCTCGATCTCGTATCGCCGTGGCTCATCACCTATGTCTCCCCGTTCTTTGTTCTCACTATGCTGACCGGGGACACATTGATGATGGTGACCTTTCTGGTCATGATGTGGATACCCTTGCACGAAATGTGGATTTCAAGACAGCCCCTGATGGCAGGAAAGCACCCTGATCCGACCTAAGTCGCTCATGCGGTTTGACATGTAGTCGCGGCCAGAGGTTGTTCACCCAGAGCCCAAGATCACGCCGGTGGTCTTGGGCTTTTTATTTGCGGAGAAAGTCATGACGCCATTGACTGTCAGCACGCCGGTCCATCCGACCATTTTAAAAATCCAAGCGTTGCTCAGAAAGATCGATCACCTCACTCTTCCGCCGCCGTCACGCCGCGATGTGGAAAGCATCCTCGTCCGGCAAGCCAGCAAGGAAATCGACCGTGCCTTGCCATGGCAGGCCGGTCATGGACGCCGCGCGGCTGAACTCTCGGTGCGGCTCGGACAGGCAGCTGGCCTCGATCCCGACGTCTTGCATCAATTGAAGCTCGCGGCCTTTCTGCACGATCTTGGGCTCTTGATGCTGCCCCAGAATCTGACCGCCTGTCCGGATACGCTGTCGTCCGATGCCTATGTCGCCGTTCAAAACCATTCTCGGTTGGGGGCCCAACTGCTTGAGCCCTTCTCATTTTTACGAGACGCTGCGACCATCATCGCCCATCACCATGAGCGGTGGGATGGATCGGGCTATCCCTACGGGATTCGAGGGTGGTTCATCCCGTTGGGATCTCGGATTCTCTCCATCGCCGATGCGTTCGATGCCATCCGTATCCCTGAAGTCGCCGACCGCCTGACGCGAAACCGGATCGCGCTCAGAATCATCCGAGTCGCCTCCGGCACGCAGTTCGATCCCGAACTGGTCGAGCTGTTGTGTACCTGTTGTTCGCCATCGGCACTGCACATGATTTCGTCCTAACCGCAAGAGAGTCATCCATGGCACAGTTCGTCCGCTTGACTATGCGCCTGCTTGTGTCCACTTCGCTCCTTGTCACCGTCACGTTTGCCGGATGCTCCGGCGGCAGCGGGGGTTCCGACTTAACCGCCGCCGCGGCTCAACCTGCCTCCACCGGAAAATCTACTTCGGATCCTCCGGAAGTGACCAACGGCGAGCGTCTCTTGAAACGCGCTTCGCCCAGTTTTTCAAGGCCTATTTGGATGCCGGCGGCACAGTCAACGGCTCGCTGCCCGCAGGCGATCCAGTGATGAACACGACGACCACAAGCGGTTCGACGCAGGGACTACCGGGCCCATTCGCCGGGCTTTCCATGAACTGCCGTGCCTGCCATTTGGTGGATGAGTTTCGATTCGGCCTTGATGAATTGGCCGGGCTGAACATGTTTCTGGCTGAACCGACCTCCATGCCGCCTTCCGCGCAAGAGCTCAGCCGTGGCGGCATCGGCAACTGTATAGCCTGTCATGCCGCGCCGGCTTTTACTGATTTCAAGCTCCACAACACCGGCACGGCGCAAACCGAATACGACGCGATTCATGGGAAGGGGCAATTTGCCCGTTTAATGATTCCAGATCTCGCCGAGCGCACCAGCAAACCGGAGCTCTATCTTCCTCGTGCGTCGCGACCTCACTGCGCTGGCGTCGTTCCTCAAGTCGCTCAATGAAGACTATGAATGAGTGCGGCATGCGCACAGAGGCGAGGATGGTCTTGGCCGGTGCATCGAGACACCGGCAACGGAGTGGGGATTGTGCCGTCCCCACTCCGATGGCGGGGGCCCTCTCTTCCTCCTGAGGCCCCCCGCCTCCTTATTTGTCTGGACCGCGAATGAACCGGCAAGGCTATTTCTTGATGTGTTCAGAGAGATACTTGTCCAGTCCCACTTGTTCGATCGTCCGGAGCTGCGTCTCGAACCAATCGACATGCTCCTCTGAATCCTTGACCATGTCTTCCAGCTTGTGCCTGGTGGTAAAGTCCATGACCTTCGCGCAGTGGGCGATGGCTTTCCGTAGGGCTTCGACATCCTGCACTTCAAAACGGAGATCTGCTTCGAACAAGGCCTGCACAGTGGACCCCCGGCTGACCTCATCGAGCTGCTGCACGTTCGGAGTGCCCTCCAGATACAAGATATGATCGATCAGCTGCGAGCTGTGTTCCACTTCTTCGCCTGCCAGCTCGCGGAACTCGAGCTGCAATCGCTCATAGCCCCAGTTTCCGCACATGGCCGCATGCAGGAGGTATTGATGAACAGCCGTGAGTTCTGCCCGTAACACGGTGTTGAGATGGTCGAGCACTCCCTCTTTGGCTTTCATGTCGTTCTCCTTTTAAAGAGCCCCAATCGGCTAGCTTTCTTTCTTGATCTGTTCGGCCAGATAGTTTTCCAGCCCGACCTGCTTGATGGTTTCCAGCTGCGTTTCAATCCAGTCGATGTGCTCATCCACGTCCTTCGCCATGTCTTCAAGCATGTGCCGCGTAGTGAAGTCGGCTACTTTCGTGCAATGCACGACGCCATCGCTGAGCAGGGTCAGCATCTCCTGTTCGGCCTTGAGATCGAGCTTGAACTGCTCGGGCACTGTTTCGCCCACATGCACGGTGTTCATCCGTTGCACGTTCGGCACGCCCTCCAGATACAGAATATGCTCGATCAATTCATCCGCATCTTTCATCTCGTCCATACTGCGCTCCCGCACCTTATGATGCAGGCGCTCATAGCCCCAATTTTCACACATCTTCGCATGCACGAAATATTGGTTGATTGCGGTGAGATCCGCCGTCAGAATTTTATTCAATAGGTTGATGACCCCTTCTTTTGCTTTCATGTGGCCTCCTTTCCATGAGGGCGTGGTGAACGCAACAATTCATTATCCAAGCTCCGATAGAAGTGCGTCAATGTTGAATTTACGTAATAGTGATTAAGTTTCTCAACCTCGATGAAGTCGTATTTCAATTTCATCGAGGCTGATCGGGTATTGTAGAAGGACGGAACCCGCTGAGAGGATACTGAACGCGAGAGGACGCATCCTTCGTTAGCCGGCTTCGCGGTATCCGCACTCTTCGTTGCGGCACTGGACGCTGCGGCCTGTTTGCTTGCTCACCTTTTCGATGAGGAAGGGAGCCTGACAGGTGGGACAGGATTTGGGAACCGGACGGTCCCAGAGAGCGAATTCGCACTGAGGATAGCGGCTGCACGCGTAGAACGAACGCCCTTTTCTGGTGCGCTTCTGCACTAAATCGCCGCCGCATCCCGGCTGCGGACACTTCACGCCGAGCGCGAGCGGTTTCGTGGTTTTGCATTCCGGATAGGCGGAACAGGCGATGAATTTGCCGAACCGCCCGGTCTTCACGACCATCGGGCTCCCGCACTTGTCGCATTTCTCATCGGTCGTCAGTTCCAGCTTGGGGACGATCTTAATCGTGCCGTCCGGAAGTTTCTCAAAATTCTGTGTGTTCTTGCAGGGGGGATCGGCCTTATAGCCGGGACAGGCCAAAAACTTTCCGTTCCGCCCCCATTTGATCTCCATCATCCGGCCGCATTTTTCACAGGGGATATCGGTGGGCGGCTCGACGGTGTCTTTCGGACCGGGAATCGTCTTGGCTCGCTCCATCTCCCTGGTGAACGGATCGTAAAAATCCCGCACCGCATCGACCCACAGTTTACTGCCTTCCTCCACTTCGTCGAGCTGTTCTTCCAAGTGAGAGGTGAAGTCGACGTTGATCAGTTCCGGAAAGCCCTTCAACAAAAAGTCGTTCACCGTCTTCCCGGTTTCCGTCGGCACCAGCCGGCCCTCGATCTTCTCCACGTACTTGCGGTCTTGAATGGTGGAGATGATCGCCGCGTACGTGGACGGCCGCCCGATCCCTTTTTCTTCCAGCTCCTTGATCAGCAAGGCTTCGTTATACCGGGGAGGCGGTTGCGTGAAGTGTTGTTTCGAGGTGAGGCCGGGAACGGTTTGTCCCTCTTGTTGGACCAACCGCAGCTGTTCGCCTTCCGACAAAGCCGGCAGCTGACGCTCGCTCTCCTCCTCCGCCTCCTGATCGGCTTTCGGTTTCTGCGTCGGGAGTTCTTTCTCGACCGCTTCCATGTAGACGGCCGTATGGCCTGGAAACTTTACGATCGTTCCGGTCGAGCGGAAGACATATTTGTCCTTCGTGCCGACCGGCGCCGAATCGATCCGCGTCACATCCAAAATAGCCGGGACCATCTGCGAGGCGATGAATCGATTCCAGATCAGCTTGTACAGATTGTATTGGTCCGGTTCGAGGTACTGCCGGATGGATTCGGGGTCCCGTGCGGCCGACGTCGGCCGCACGGCCTCGTGCGCCTCTTGCGCCGCCTTCTGAGTCTTATACACATTGGGCGTGGCCGGGAGGTATTCCGCTCCAAATCGCGCTTGAATTACCTCTCGCGCTTCATTCATCGCCTCATTTGAAATGCGCGGAGAGTCCGTTCTCATATAGGTGATGAGACCGGTCGCCCCTTCCGCGCCGATTTCAATGCCTTCGTACAGCTGCTGCGCCAACGTCATGGTTTTCTTGGGCGAAAAATGCAGCTTGCGCGCCGCCTCTTGCTGCAGCCGGCTGGTGATGAACGGGGCGACCGGGTTCCGCTTTTTCTCACGGCGCTCGATCGATTCGACGACAAAGGGTTTGCCTTCAACGGCGTTCACGATGCGGGAAGCCTGCTCGGCGTTTTCAATAGAGGCCTCTTCGCCGTTGATACTGTGCAGCTTGGCCTCGAACGAGGGAGGATGCGCGCCGGCCAGCAGCGCCGTGATCGACCAATATTCTTCTGCGCGAAAGGCCTCGCGCTCCGCTTCCCGCTCACAAATCAATCGCATCGCGACGGATTGCACGCGTCCCATGC
>CAZOHW010000005.1:0-28951 GCA_964579525.1 uncultured Nitrospira sp.
AGACAGACCACGCTACATCCGCTGGCCCTCGGTGAAGTGTGGTTGGTGAGCGCCTTAGAAGTTAGTTGTTCGCTCGCGATAACTCTATCGTTGTCATGTATGCTTTGTTTTCTATAGCGTTAAGTACTTGTACGGCAAGGTCATGAAGAACAAGCAGGGTTGCGTGTTCATATTCAGAATACTCGTCGACTGACTTAATCGTCATGTTTTTCCCATGTGCGATATCGTTTCGTCGTGAAACTAATGCCTGTAGCCTTACGCGGGATGATTCCAACGTTGTTGATTTTAGCCCGATCCGAGCGCATTCACGCTCAAATACGCTCGGCCATAGGTTGCTCTCGGTTTCAAGTCTGCATTCGGTGGGAAAGAACGCTATGTTCTGCAATTCTGCCGGGAGAGACGTGTTGAAAAATTCCCAGAGTGAGTTCGATTTGCTGTTTCCTCTAATAGCGCGGAAGAGCTTTTCTAGCGCGAGTAATTGGAAATCCTTGGAAAGCTGGCTTACTGAAATGCCTTCACTCTGCACATGATCTAATAGCAGTTCCCAGCAAAACTTGGTAAATCCTTCAAAGTGTGCGTATAAGAGGGCCCAACATGCTCTGAGCGTTGCTCTTAAGACAATATCGTTATCGTTGTGAACTATCGCGAGTCTCTTCAATGAAACGAGTTCAGCTTCTCGCCAACGAAGATCGCCTTCGAGTACATCAGAGTAATTTGTCATGCGTTCCTCAACGCTTCTTCAGCCAGGCGTATTCTAGTTTCCAGTTTTTCGCGTGAGTTGGCGCCCGGGCCTGTGACAGCACGAAAGTCCTCTGATTGAACAAGCTCTGATAATTTCTCCCGTAGCGTCACTGAGTCTTTACTTCGTATCGTGTTTCTTGCATTGGCGATGCCGATGGAGATTGCTTCAAAATAGGCGGGGGGCAATGAGCCAACAGGACTACCGCCGCGATACCTTAGGAAAGCAGTATCTCCAAGTTTCTGATTGGCGAGTCTAAATACGTCTGAAAAAATGTCTTCCTCGCTTTCGTAGGCGAAATCCCTTTTCGCTAGAAGCACCTCTTCCATGTAATTATCCAGCCAATCCCTTACGCTTCCTCGAAAAAGATCACGCGCATTTTTGCTTGCGAAAAAGCGAAGCACTAGTTCTTCTGCGCCCTTTTTCTCTTTTTCTGGTTGAGGCAGATATTCGGCACATGCAGAAAAGTCTTGGTTCTGAGTTAGCTTTACCAGGAATGTATAGAATTTAACCCCTTCATCGCCAAGCATTCTAGCGGAACAGTTGCGAATTTCCTGTGGCTCCAAATTTGACCCACCTGTGTTTAGACGTTTGAACATCTCATAGCGCAAGAATCCTCTGCTTTGTTTTTTAATTACTACTGTGCGTAGAGGTGATCGCTTGAGGCTCAACCGTAAGCTAAGCGGTAGATCGTGAAACTTCATGCCATTCAGCGCGGGAATAAGAGTGCAGCCTTCCAATACCAGCGGTTCTAGGCCAACGGAATCGGGTTCGACAAATTGCAACACAGTGCTTGTGCGCTGCAAACCATCTATAAGCTCTAGTACCCCATCTGGGTTCTCAATGACGAAAATTTGAGGGATGGGTAGTTCGAGTAAAATAGACTCTATTAAGTGTGATTTTTGCTGATCGCTCCATCGAAAGAGGCGTTGATACTCTGGTTGAATTATTAACTCTCTATTCTTGTGTAAGTTCGCTATTTCTCCAAAACTCATGTCGAATGTATCTGTTCAAACCTCGCCAATCCGTGCGCTAATTTCGTCTTCTAAGCCCACCTTGATCACCCTACCTTTCTGACCCGACTATGTGTTGTCTGAATTCAAATGAGCGCTAAGATTCTTAAACTGTTGGATCGCAATCCGGCAGTATCCTGCCAGAATTACGATCTAAGTCCAACCGATTCATTCGAGATTCTCCCCTGATAGTTAAAAATGAGGCAGTAATTGTCTTGTAATTCAACCATACTGACCCAAGCCTTGATGAAGTGAGGTTTGCGACGCTGTTCTCGCGTTTGATCGAAGTGCTGCATCTGGATGCCGACTCTCGGATTATTCATGCATTAGTGCTGTGAGAGCGGCGGTTCGAGTGAGAACGGTTCGTCCGTTGGGATGGGGAGAGGGCTCAATGCGCGCGACTTTCTAGGAAGATGCGAGGACGCTTGCAATACAACCGGTCAATAACGTCGTCAAAAAGGCGGTCCACAACGCGCGCAGTCCCAGGAGCGAGACATCTTTGGCCCTGTGCGGCACCAATGCCGAGATGCCGCCGACAAAGATGCCCATGCTCGCCACATGCACGAACCCGCAGAGGGAATAGGTCATTGCCATGAGGGACCGGGGAGAGAGCGGTGGCGGAGACGCGGATTGCACCGCGGCCAACTTGAAATAGGCCGCGACTTCCGTTTCGATAAACCGCGACCCCAGCAAGTCCGCGCCGATCTGCCATTCCTCCGGGCGAAGACCGAGGAGAATGGTAAACGGCCAGGTCAGCCAGGCGAGGACGCGTGTGACGGAGAGCGGCATTCCACCGATCACAGGAAGCTGTGCCAGCGCCAAATCGACCAACGCTTCCAATCCAAGAAACACAATCAGCAACGCGGCAATGCCGACCGCCATTTTCATGCCCTGTCCCGCCCCATCGATCAAGGCGACAATGAGGTTGGCGGGCGGCGGGATCGTTTCACCGTCGGATGAAGTCGATGGGTTTCGGTCAGTGAGCACCGCAGGCACACCGCCCAGCGTCACGGGCTGTCCATCTTCGGGCCACGTGAGTTTACTGATGAGCACCGCACAAGGAATCGAAATCACCGACGCAGAAATCAAATGCCCTGCGATCTGAGGCACCACATGTTGCAGAGCCGACACGTAGATACCCATGACCGTGCTCGCCACGGTTGCCATCATGCACGTCAGCACTAAGAGTAGCTCCGATCGCGTCATGGCAGCGAGGTAGGGGCGGACAATCAAACCCGCCTCGATGCCGACGAAGATATTCGCTGCGCCGGATAGAGACTCGGCCCCCGATAAGCCCATGGTCCGGTAAAAGAGCCGGGCAAACAGACCCACGATCGCTTGCATGACGCTCAAATAATACAGACCCGCCATCAATGCGGCAAAGAACACGACGGCCGGCAGCGCTTGCGCGGCCAGGATAAAGCCCACCGAGGCTGTTCCATCCAGGAGTCTTTGGCCTGGGTCGAGCGCGAGAGGACCGAGTAGGAAGAACGTGCCCTTTTGCGAGGCGTGGAGCACGGCGACCACCACATCGTTAATCATGCTCCAGAGCCAGCGGGAGCCTGGAAACCAAAAGGACACGATCCCGAGTCCCCAGGCCAAAACGACGCTGCCTCCAATGGTCGTCCAGTTCAGCCGATTGCGCTTCCCCGTCAGCCAAGCCAGCAAGGCGATCGTCACGAAACCGATACAAGCCAGCAGTCGATACGGCCAATCCTCCACCGTCATGTCCTCCTTCCAATGAAACCCGGCGGAGGCTACGCTGAGGATCGGCTGCCGTCAAGAAATAATATAGGGCGTGATCCAGATCTGCCCAGCGCGTCCGCCTGCTGGTCGCGTGTGATAATTATCTTTACTCGATGACGACTCGCTCTCATCGGACTGGCCTCGCAGCCATTGCTCCGCTTCAAGGTCATGAAGGCCTACTGGGTACAGGAAAGTGAGTGGTAGAGGTCGGGGCTTCCCTCATATGTCTGAACAAGGCTCTGAATCGAGGCGTCTGGCCCGCTCGCGCCACAGTTCCTACCAATCTTGTCGGGAGGAATGGGATTGGTGTCAAACTTGACAGCCTGAGGGATGGCTGCCATGCTATTGTTGAATATTTCAACAACGAGGGTGTTACGATGGCTACAGTAAACTTTAGCGTTCCAGCCGATGTGAAGGAGGCGTTCGATAAGGCTTTTCGACGGCAGAATAAGAGTGCGGTGTTGACTGACCTTATGCGACAGGCTGTTGAAGAACGGCGGCGGCGTCAGCGTCGAGCGAAGGCTATTGAGCAGTTGTTGGCGTTGCGAAAACGGACCGGGGGTGTTACCGACAAGATCATTCGAACCGCTCGGAGACGCGGAAGACCGTGACGACGGTCGTGCTCGATGCGAGCGTGATCGTTAAATGGGTCTTTGCTGATTGCGCTGACGAGTCCCATTCGTTTCAGGCTCTCCAAATTCTTAAGGCGATCAACGAATCTCGCGTTCGTGCCGTTCAACCGCCGCACTGGTTGGCTGAGGCAGCCGCGGTCATTACACGCTTGGACCCTGGGCGGGCACGCCAAGCCGTGTCTCTTCTTTATGCTCTTGAATTACCCGTTCTGATGGACGTGGAGGTCTATCAGAAGGCCTGCGATCTTTCGGCAACATTGGCGCAGCACGTCTTCGATACGCTGTATCATGCGGTGGCATTACACGAATCCGGCGCGATATTGGTCACCGCCGATGAACGATATTACCGAGTGGCTCACCGAATTGGCCGGATCATCAAATTGAAAGACTTTGATGTATCGATTTTGTGAGAAACAACAAGGTCTGTGAATCGTTCTCTCCAAGATGCTTGCGTTGTGCGTGATTTCAACATCCCATTCCATGCTTCGACAAGCTGATCCTGAGCAGAGCGGCTAGCCGGTCACTGGCCGGATGTCTCGTTCGCCGAACATGGCAAAGGTGTCTTCATACGCGACTTCGACGCGCGCGCCGTGCTGGGCGAATGTGTACGTCGCTCCCGAAACGGTGCCTCGTACCGTGAAGGTTGCTACGCCTGTATATTCAAATATACGTGGGATCTGCCGAGGTGGAGCAGGTGGCGCCTCGTTGATGACCACTGGTGGCGTTCGGGATGCCTTTGCCAGCTCAGCCCGCTTCTTACCGCAGCAATTCATTCGTTCCTCCCTCGCTCCATCGCCTTGTAGAGTACCGACGCGGCGCCTGACAGGGCCAGCCACGTTACAACCCCCGTCACTACATCCTGTGCGAGCAACAGCGCAAACGGGATGGCTATCCAGACCGTCACACAGTAGAAGCAATCCATCAGCTTGCCGAAGAAGCCGTCTCCCGCGCGCTGGCGTAACCGCACCACCAGGTCAAATGGCCCATCCTCGCACGCCAGCAGGTGTGACAGCCGCCACACCGCCAGCGCGCATAGGACGAACGCTTGGGTACTGATCTCGTTCACAGTTTCTCGAGATAGATGCTCCCACTGCTCTGATAGAGGCCGCTCAACCCGGAATTATACCCATTGGTGAGGCGCATCTGTGCGGTGAAGCCAAACGACATCACCACGAATGCCTCGCTGCCCTTGATCCATCCGCCTTCGGAAGGTGCGGGTTGGATCTCGACGCCGATGACGCCGCTGTCGGAGAAATCCGCTGCCGTGCCCGTGTATCCGGGGCAGGCATTGTGGACATTGGCAGCTCCTGTGCCCTGGGCGAGCACCGAGGCTCCGGATGAGGTATCGGGCAGCGACGGCGGTTGGTTGACCTGCAAGGCTAAGGTTGGCCCTGGACACCGGCTCATGGTGAGTGAGTACGAATCGACGAAGCCGTAGGGGTCTGTTGCCTGGAAGCCCAGGTGCATGGGTGAGTTCATCTGTGCGGGCGTGAGGCGGTAGAGTCCGCAGCCGACATTCAGGATCGAGGGATCGCTGAACGACGGACCAGCAAACTGGAACTGGAGGCCCAGATTGTGAACAAACAGTGCGATCATATCAGTGGCATTGGCCACGGGATTTCCTGCCGCATCATATCCGTCCACCCTCACCTGAATCGTTCCTGGAGCTCGTTCGCCGGCGATCGGGTCAAAGTCGTAGAGCGTGGTGTTTAACTGCATGTAGCGATCGAAGTTCGAAAACTCCCAATCCACGCCATCAGCAAAGATCTCTCGCTGGATGTTGATATAGGCTGGTCGGTTGACCGGTGCTCCGCCGTCCACTTTCAGGCTCACCGAAAATGGGCCTACATCGTCCCCCGTATAGTTCGGCAGATGTCGCTTGGAAAACTTCGGGTGCTTGTAGTTCTGACTGACGAACTCCCAATTCGAGGTGCCTGCCCGGCGGACGCGAATGGTATACCACTTGATGGTGTTCTGCGCCGCGGTCTTGGCCGCGTCATAGAGGCAGCCGCGCATGTCGATTGTGCCGGTCCAGGCGGCGCACTCGGCCGTGAAGAGGGCCAGTGAACTGCCTACCGTGATCTTGCCGTTCGCCTCCAGGAAGTTGCCGTCGCCATAGCGGCGCAGCGCAGCTGGTGCCGTCGACGCTGCCGTGTTTTGGTTGCCACCCAGGAAGACGTTCCCCAGGCTGCCGATCACGTTGCCATTGAAACAGGCAGACGAGACATGCACTGTCGATTCCGGCAGACACAAATCGATGCGTTTCAGGTTTGGAATGTTGTAGTAGGGGGCGCTCTCGTAGAGGACATTGTGGGGCGAATAGCTGGTGACCTTGACGATGACGTCCGGGAAGATGATGACATTCACATCTTCGCCCGCCGCGATATCGTCGGCATCTTCTAACCCCGGAACCGTCATGTCGAATTGGAAGCGGAAGATGTAATTGCCATGGGTGTCGGTGATCGTGTCGCCGAGTAGCCGCCGTGGCCCAGTGCCTGTGTAGGGTCCACCCGCCTTTTCAGCCGCAGTGCGGTCATACTCTTCAAAGGTCAGTGTGATACTGGAGGCCGGTTCAACGTTGCACGGGAAGAGGATCTTGTCGATTGCCTTCAACACGTCGGATGAGAACTCAACACGCGCCGCGACGCTCATCTGTGTGGTTCGCACCAGCTCAAAGTTGCTCAACGAAAGATCGGGGACATCGGCTTTGGACGCAGCCGCGGGAGTCTTCTTGTTCGGCAGGCGCTTGAAGACTTGGGCCGTTTTCGGCTGGGTGGCCTCGCCGAAGACATCGAGGACGATGGGTTTGAAGTCAGGTGGTGGATCGGGTGGATTTGGGATGCGGAGGTCGGGAATGCGCTCTGGGTAGAGCCGGCTGATGATATCGTGTAGTTTTGGATTCTTGAGTGCGTCTCGCAGAGCGTCTGCGGTCTCGATCACGAACGGTCCGCGACGCCGGCACGGATTGAAGATGCAGCGACCGCTATAGAGAGAGACATTGCCGTAGAGAAAGAAGTCGTTGATCGAGGCGGTGGTCGAGCATGTCAGCACGAGATCGTTGAAATCCTGATCGTTGCCCGCATCGTTTGAGAGAATGTCGAATTCGATAGTTGCGCCGACTTTGTGCGGGAATTTAACCATCGTATCAGAGAGTTGAAAGCCCGTTCCGGGGTCGTTCTGAATCGCGATGGTCCACTGGCTACCGGTGACGGCCACCGACGTGCCGGGTGTTCCGGCGTGGATGCCGTTCCCGGTGGCGGCACCAGAAATGATGAAACGTTGGGCAAACGCGGCATCTTTGGATTTGACGGTGACTGTCCAGTTGCCTTGCATCGACACAATCATGATGGTTTCCTCCTGTGGTTGCCTGGTTGTGCGGACATCCCTCGTTGAGTAAAGTAAGGATGTCGGAATGATGTTTATTCCTACTAAGGGATCTCTTGCAAAGCAAAGAGCGTGCGAGGGTTTTCAAAGCCGTTTCAACCAAGGCATGGGCAGGTTCAACGAGAGGGAAAACAACGTCTGTTGAAGAGCCAACCAGGAATCCACAAACGCCCGGTGATCCAGCGATGAGTGAGATCAGATCACCAGCAATTCTCACCCGCATCCTTTTGGATACTCGCTGTATCTCTTTTCATACGGTTTTGTCATTTGTGTGCCTTACGAGGCTCATTGATTTTGGAGAAGTTGCCAGACATACCGTGAATAGCTGTCGTAACAGGATTGTGTCTTGCATTCCTGAAACTGAACACGTCGTTGAGCCCACACGTGATTCACTCTCGTCACCGTTCACGCGTTATTCAATATAGTCTCGCTGCCCACCGTGCATGCGGCTCTTGTGCTAGTCTTGTCACGGTATGACGACGCGTTCTCACCAAACCGGCCTCGCAGCCATTGCGGTGTTCAAGCTTGTAAAAGGCGTGTTGTTACTCCTGCTCGGGTTGGGCCTGCTGAAATTGATGCATGCGGACATTGCGACGTTGTTTTCCCTCTTGATCGAAGCGCTGCATGTGAATGCCGATTCTCGGATCATTCATGCATTGGTACTGAAAGTGGATGCGTTGCAACCCCACAGCGTCTTCGTGGCAGGGCTGGTCAGTCTGGGGTATGCGGGCCTGTTACTGCTGGAAGGTGTTGGGTTGTGGCTGGAGCGTACCTGGGCCGCGTATTTGACGGTGATCTCCACGAGTCTGTTGCTCCCATTTGAAGTCTATGAAGTGATCGAACGAGTCACCATCGTTCGCGTCGGCGCGTTGATACTGAATCTGGTCATTGTGCTCTACCTCCTAAGCCAATTGAAGAAACATACCCTGCATTCACAAGCCTCTGTTCCCATCCGTTTCTGATATGGTGGTTGGTCGAATGTCCGTTGATGGCTGGCATGGCTTTACTTGCTATGGTAAGGTAAAGCGCTATGAAGGAGGTGTTTCATGGCTGTCCAGAAGCTCAGCAGTAAGAATCAAATTGTCATTCCGAAGGAAGCCCGGCAAGCGATGGGTGTCAAAGGTGGCGATGAATTGCTGGTGGTTGTGAAAGATGATCTGACACTGGTCATGCCGAAGCCCAAGCGGTATGCAAAGGTCTTGCAGGGGCTTGCAAAGGGAACGTATCCCGCTGACTACCTCAAGCGAGAACGTCTGTCATGGTAGGGAGTTTCTTGCCACAGGGTCTTCCTACCCCACGACAACGCATCGGGCTCGACACCAACGTTTTTATCTATTTTCTAGAAGGCCATGCACGATACGGGGCCTGGTGTGCCTCATTGTTCGATCTGATTGAACGGGGGCAGAATGTTGCGATGACTTCAATGGTCACATTGCTGGAACTGTTGGTTCAGCCCTATCGTGATCAGAAAGATGAATTGGCACATAAGATTTTTGCCTTGACCAGCACTTACCCCAAGATTGAATGGGTTCCGTTGACGATGAATCTGGCTGATCGAGCGGCTGAATTGCGTGCCCGCTATCGCCTCAGCACGCCTGATGCCATACAGTTGGCGACTGCTATCGGACACAAAGCCGTGCGGTTCTATGGGAACGATCGTGGCCTGCGACGAGTCAAGGAGATCGAGTGCATCCTTGTGGAGGATCTCATTTAGCCTCACCGTATTTTTTCGCGTGCCTTGGATCAGATCTGATACGATCCCCAACCTTACACTCTCCAGTATCTGAACAGTTTGTTATCGACTCATAAGTTTGCGCCACAGCAGCGACGTCGGAAACGGGAGTAACTGTTTGTGGAAGGCAACGCCTCAGAGAAAACGATGGATGGAGGCTTGATCAACTGGTGGCAGCATATTCCCCTCTATGCTCGCATTGTCATTGCCTTGGTGCTTGGCGTGATGACGGGACTGCTGCTGGGGAATGAAGCGGCGGTTCTCGCGGTGCCTGGAAAGCTCGTATTGCGATTGCTCGGTGCGCTCGCGCCGGCCTTGATTCTGGCGGCGATTGTCCACACGTTCATGACGACGCAGCTCGGCGGTCCGCTCGCGGCGAGGCTTTTCTGGTTGTTGCTGCTGAACACGTTGGTGGCCATCACGGTCGGTCTCACCGTTGCCAATGTGATTCAGCCGGGGCAGGGGGCGAGGCTCACGCCGCCATCTCCGCATGAGGAGACTGCGAAGTCCGTAAATCCGCTCGCCCTCTTTCTTGAAAATGTGCCCAAGAGCCTGCTGGGGCCGCTTGGTGACGATGGCAAAGTGATCGGCGTGATCTTTATCGCCGTCGCGGTCGGCATGGCGCTTCGCAAGGAACGTGAACGGCAGCTTGGCACAGTAGGACATCTAGTCGAACTCTTTCTGGAATCGCTCATCAAGATTCTCCACTGGATCATCGCGGTGGTGCCACTGGCGGTCTTCGGCATCGTCGTCAGCATTGTGGGAACGGAGGGGTTTACTCCATTCAAGGCGCTGGGGATTTTTGTGCTGAGCGTGCTGCTTGCGCTCGCGATTCAGGCAACCTATTACCTCGTCCGTATTCGATTTGGTTCGTGGGTATCTCCCGCGCAACTGCTGCGTGGAGGTCGCGACGCGCTGGTCATGGCCTTCTCGACGGCCAGCTCAACGGCGACGATGCCGGTGACCTATGCCGTGCTCAAGGACCGTGTGGGATTACGCGAGCAGTCCGCCAGTATGGGGGCGCTGGTTGGTGCCAATTTTAACAACGATGGGACGGCGCTCTACGAAGCGATGGCGGCTTTGTTCATCGCTCAAATGATCGGGATGGATCTGACTGTTCAGCAGCAATTCATGGTGGTGATGACGAGCATTATTGCCTCGGTCGGCGCAGCCGGCATTCCCGAAGCGGGCTTGGTCACCATGACGATGGTCTTTACCGCCGTTGGCCTGCCCGTACAATACATTCCTGTGTTATTAACCGTGGATTGGTTTCTCGATCGCTGTCGCACGGCCATCAATGTGATGGGAGACATGAATGTCAGTTGTCTGTTAGGCGGCAAACAGAAACAGGATTCTGCTGAATGATCATCCTGTAGCTATCTTTTGTTTGTGCTCATGTGTGAGAGCCGCTCGCAGTTTCTCCTCATGTTCTTTGGTGAGCGAGGTTTTGAGGATGGTCCCCTCGTATCGTGAGAAACTCGCCAGAAGCTTGTCTTGGTCAGCAGTCCGGATCAGAAGGAAAATGGCCGAGGTGCCCTGCTTGATCGTGCTGCCCAAGTCCTTGATGAATTGGTCAGGAATCCCGTAATCACTCAACAACCCAAATTCACTTGCCGCCGTGGTCATAGCTCCGGCACCGGCGCCGCCGGCGATGCTGCCGATCAGGCCTGCCAGGGGGTTCATGAACAGGAGGCCCATCAGGCCTCCCCATAGCACGCCGAGTGATACCCCATGGGTCGTCGCTCCGCCGAACACATCCACGCACTGCTTCAAATGGACCTTGCCGTCCATATCCCGGACGACGATGACCGCGTCTTCAAGATCGAGGACATATTCCGTTTCCATCGCCCGTAGTTCATTGAGCACTCGATCGGCCGTGCTGGAGTCCTTAAATGCGATGCAGACTAGGTCGCTCATGAGTCATCTCCTTCGGATCTCACAATAAGCTTCGCCACCATGCAGGGTGGCAGGGACTTAACTTTGTGAATAGGTATTAGATAGCAGCAAGATCATCTCCGGGGCAAGATGCGCTTCGCTCCCCTTGTTTTTCAGCGTCTTGTTCCCTTACTCTCGGCCTTTTCTGATTGAACGGACGATTCATGTTACACGCTGTGGGACTCAGTTGCCGTCGAGGTGAGCGCCGGCTATTTTCGGATCTCACCGTGAAGGTTGAGGCGGGGACGTTGTTAGCTGTCGTGGGCGAGAACGGCAGCGGAAAAACCAGTCTGCTCCGGATCTTCTCGAGTTTGTTGCCGCCTGATGGTGGCTCGGTGCTCTGGGATGGGCAGAACATCCGGCAACTCAAGGAACTGTACTTTGCCCAGCTGACCTATCTTGGGCACTTGAATGGGATCAAGGACGATCTGACTCCATTGGAAAATCTGATGAGTGCCATGGCGCTGGCTGGAGAGCCCTGTTCACAGAACGGGGCGAAAGACGCGTTGGAGGCAATCGGGCTCAAGCGGATGATTCATCAGTTGCCATCCAAGGTGCTGTCCCAGGGACAGAAGCGCCGTGTGACTCTAGCCAGGTTATGGCTTTCGACACGCCCCCTCTGGTTGTTGGACGAGCCGTTTACGTCGCTTGATGCCGCGTCCACGAATGTGGTGACTCAGCGGTTTCTCGCACATTTGCAGCGTGGGGGCCTGGTGGTCGTGGTCACGCATCAAGACGTTGCTTTGCCGACCCAAATGATCCAACGGTTGAGGCTGACGGGATGAAGAATTTCAGCATGTGGGAGGCCGTGAGTGGAATCGTCCGGAGAGACCTCTTGCTCGCAATGCGACGGCGTTCGGACGCGGCGATGTCGGTCTTTTTCCTCGTCATTGTGGCCAGCCTCTTCCCCTTGGGTGTCGGCCCTGAGCCGTCCGTCTTACGGATCATTGGCCCTGGGGTCTTGTGGGTGGCTGCCTTGTTGGCCTGTCTCTTGTCGCTCAGCCGAGTGTTTACAGCTGACTATTTGGATGGGGCCCTCGAACAAATGGTCCTGATTCCACAGCCACTTGCGGTGTTAGTGGTTGGAAAGGTATTGGCCCATTGGATGATCTCCGGGTTTCCTGTCGTGCTACTTTCCCCCTTGCTCGGACTCCAGTTCGGCCTGGAAAGTGAAGCCTTGGGAGTATTGGTGTTGTCGCTCTTGCTTGGGACGCCGACGTTGAGTATGATTGGTGCGATCGGCGCCGCGTTGGTCCTTGGCGTGCGGGGGAGTGGTCTACTGGTTGCCCTCTTGGTGCTTCCACTCTATGTTCCAGTCTTGATCTTCGGGGCTGGCGCTGTGACCAGCAGTATGGCTGGGATCGGCGGCGAAGCGAATTTGTCGCTGCTCGGAGCCTGTCTGGTGCTCTCGCTCTTTTTGGCACCCTGGGCCACGGCGGCGGCATTGCGTATTGCGCTGGAATAACGGGATTTCAAAAACGTGAACTGGTCGAAGTATTCAGCTCCGCAAGCTTTTTATCCCCTGGCAGGTCGCCTCATTCCATGGTTCTCTGTTGTGGCTGTCGCCCTGATGATTGCCGGCCTTTATATGGGGTTCTTCGTCGCGCCGACTGATTTTCAGCAGGGGGAATCCTACCGGATTATCTTTGTGCACGTCCCAGCTGCTTGGATGTCGATGTTTCTGTATGTGGTGATGGCGATTTGGGCTGGCGTCGGGATGGGACTCAATGCCCGACTGTCCTTTATGATGGCCCAGGCTATTGCGCCCACCGGGGCGATGTTTACCTTCTTGGCGTTGCTGACCGGGGCCATGTGGGGGAAACCCACGTGGGGAGCCTGGTGGGTCTGGGATGCTCGGTTAACATCGGAACTGATCCTCTTGTTCCAGTACGCTGGGGTCATGCTGTTGCGGACGTCGATTGACGACCTGCGACGTGCGGATCGAGCGAGTGCCGTCTTTGCCCTCGTTGGGGTCGTCAACGTGCCGATCATCTATTTCTCCGTCCAATGGTGGAACACATTGCACCAAGGGGCCTCGGTGAGTATGGCGACCGGATCGAAAATGGCGTCGACCATGCTGACAGCCATGCTTATTATGACGGCGGCGTTCTGGCTCTACCGCATCGCAGTAATCCTGGCCCGAGTCCGTTGTGTCATGATTGAGCGGGAATCCTTGCCGGTATGGGATGACACGAAACCGACGGTGGTTCAGGAAGCGGTGGAGGCTCGCTGATGCAGTGGGGAAGCGCATCGGAATTCTTTGCGATGGGAGGCTATGGCCTCTATGTCTGGACCTCGTTCATTGCCACAGCCTTGTGCATGATGTGGGAAGTGTTGGCCCTGTGGCGACGACGGGCGGTGGCGCGCGCCGAGCAGCGTGCTGCGTTGTTAGGAGGCACGGATGAAACCGCGGCATAAACGTTTTGCCTTTATCGGACTGGGGCTGGTCGTCTTAGGAATCGCGACGGTCTTGGTGTTGAACGCCTTCCAGAGCAATCTCGTCTTCTTTTTCACACCTACGCAAGTCGTAAACGGTGAAGTGCCTCAAGGGCGCAGTTTTCGGATCGGCGGCATGGTTGAAGATGGGAGTCTGGTCCGTGAAAACGATGGGTTGACCGTCCGGTTCATCGTGACCGATACCGCGAAGCGGGTGCCAGTCACCTATAAGGGGATTCTGCCGGATCTCTTTAAGGAAGGGAAAGGTGCTGTCGCACAAGGCAAACTTAATGGCGATGGCACGTTTGTCGCCAGTGAAGTGCTGGCCAAGCACGATGAAAACTATATGCCACCTGAAGCAGCTGAAGCCTTGGCGAAGGCGAAGGCATCAGGGGCTCAGCAAAGCAAATCGCTCGTGGTGCCTGAAGGTAGGAAAAACTCACTATGATTCCAGAGATCGGCCATTTTGCGTTGATCCTTGCACTGTGCGTCGCCGTCGTGCAGGGTATTCTCCCCATCTACGGTGCGGCGGTCGGAAACTCGGCGCTCATGGCCGTGGCCAAGCCGGCTGCGCGCGGACAATTTCTTTTGGTGCTCACCGCGTTCGGCTGTCTGGCGTACGCCTTTGCCGACAAAGATTTCTCCGTGCTGTATGTCGCGGCGACCTCCAATTCTCAGCTCCCGCTCCATTATCGTCTGGCGGCCATCTGGGGCGCGCATGAAGGGTCGCTGCTCTTATGGACCTTCATTCTGACTATCTGGATGTTTGCGGTGACGCTGTTTTCCGCTCATCTTCCGGAATCCACCAGGTCTCGTATTCTTGGGGTGATGGGCTTGGTCAGTGTCGGGTTCCTGTTATTCATGTTAACCGTGTCGAACCCGTTCGAACGATTGATTCCGGCTGCGCCTGACGGCCGCGATTTAAATCCACTCCTGCAAGATCCCGGTATGGTCATCCATCCGCCGATGCTCTATATGGGGTATGTGGGTTTCTCGGTGGCCTTTGCGTTCGCGATCGCTGCTCTGTTAGGAGGCAATCTTGACGCAGCTTGGGCTCGCTGGTCTCGTCCTTGGACGACCGTGGCTTGGTGTTTCCTCACGGTCGGAATTGCGATGGGCAGTGGCTGGGCCTACTACGAATTAGGCTGGGGTGGCTGGTGGTTCTGGGATCCGGTTGAGAACGCCTCATTCATGCCGTGGCTGGCTGGAACGGCATTGGTTCACTCCCTAGCTGTGACCGATAAGCGGGGAGGGTTCAAAGTCTGGACCGTCCTGCTCGCCATCATGGCGTTTTCGTTGAGTCTCCTTGGGACCTTTCTCGTCCGGTCTGGAGTCTTGACCTCTGTCCATGCCTTTGCCACCGATCCAAAGCGCGGTCTGTTCATTCTAGCCTTTCTGGCCATCGTGATCGGTGGGTCACTGGCCTTGTATGCTTGGCGGGCGCCCCGTGTTGGATTAGGCGGCAGTTTTGCGATGATGTCGCGCGAAGGGATGTTGTTGGCCAATAACGTATTGTTGGTGGCTGCAATGGGTTCGGTATTGCTGGGCACACTATACCCATTGTTCTTAGACGCGCTGGACCTGGGGAAAATTTCTGTTGGGCCTCCCTATTTCGATTCCGTCTTCGTTCCACTCATGGCACCGGCCATCTTTTTGATGGGGATCGGTCCGCTGGCGCAGTGGAAGAAGGCCAGTTTGCCGGATCTGGCGAAGCGATTGCGGTGGGCATTCGGCGTGAGTCTTGTTACGGCGCTCACGTTGCCGTTGGTCATGGGGAATTGGACGCCCTTGCTGAGTCTTGGCCTCTTGTTGGCGATTTGGATCGTCACGACAGCCGTGGTGACGCTGCGAGAACGGTTGACGCATGTGACGGGGAGTAGTCTCATCGAGCGGTTGGCGTCCTTGCCCAGATCTTACTGGGGGATGCTCGTGGCGCACTGCGGCATCGCGGTTTTTATCGTCGGTGTGACGATGGTGAAGGGCTTCGAGACGGAAAAAGATGTGCGAATGAACGTGGGGGAGACGGCCACGATTGGCGACTATACGTTTCGGTTCGATGGGGCGCAGGATGTCGTCGGTCCGAATTATACGGCAGCCCGCGGGACCTTCTCAGTGAGTCGCGATGGTCGGGAGACGACGGTTCTCTATCCGGAGAAGCGACGGTATGCTGTTCAGAATCAAGTCATGACCGAAGCCGCCATTGATCCAGGATTGTTACGCGATCTCTATGTGTCGTTGGGAGAGCCGCTGGATGAAGGGGCTTGGAGCGTGCGGCTCTATCATAAGCCGTTCGTTGATTGGATTTGGGGCGGATGCTTCATCATGGCCTTCGGTGGTGTGCTCGCCATCAGTGATCGCCGATATCGCATCGCATGGCGTCGGCAAGAGCCGGCGGTCCCTGCGACCACCAGAGCAGCAAGGCGAAAAGTGGCATGAATCGGTTTCTCCTACCGCTGTCTATCTTTATCGTCGTGGTGATTTTTCTTGGGGTGGGGCTGAAGCTCAATCCTCGAGAAATACCATCTCCGTTGATTGGGAAGGCCGCGCCTGAGTTTTCTCAGCCGCAGCTCTACGACCCTCAAAAAGTCTTTACACCGGCCGATCTCAAGGGCAAGGTCTGGTTGCTCAATTTTTGGGCATCATGGTGCAGCGGATGCAAGACCGAACATCCGGTGTTGATGGAGTTGGCCAAGTCAGGGGACGTGCCGATCTATGGCATGGATTATAAGGATCAACAAGATGAAGCGATGACTTGGTTGCGGCGCTGGGGCAATCCCTACCCGGTTGTCGGTGTGGATGAGGCGGGACGGGTCGGCATTAACTATGGTGTGTATGGGGTACCTGAAACGTATGTCATCGATAAGCAAGGAGTCATTCGGTATAAGCAGATCGGGCCGTTGGATTCCGATACGGTGGCTAACAAGATTATTCCCCTTGTGAAACAACTTGAAGCACAATGAACATGAACCGGGTGGTGCTCATCCTATTACTCATGTCTGGGCCTGTGTGGGCTGGAGAAGCCAGGCCGTTGGCCGATGATCCAGCTGCAGAAGCACGCCTGAAACATCTCGCCGTCGAACTGCGCTGTCTCGTCTGTCAGAACCAAACCTTAGCAGATTCCAATGCGCCCCTCGCAGAAGATCTGCGCCGGGAAGTCCGAGAAATGATCGCCAAAAACATGAGCGATCAGGAGATCATCGAGTTTCTTACGGCGCGGTATGGCGATTTTGTTCTGTACCGACCGCCGCTCAAAACTACGACGACTCTGCTGTGGGTTGGGCCGTTTGTGTTAGTGCTCGTCGGGGCGACGGTGTTGATCATTACACTGCGGCGTCGAGCCGGCAAAGTGGTCGATGTGCCGGTCACGGAGGATGAGCATCGACGAGTCGAACAACTCTTGTCAGAAGGAGGTAAACGCTCATGACGGCAACATTTTGGGCGATCGTGTCCGCCATGACCCTCGCCATTCTGGGACTCATTCTACGCCCGCTGCTGATGCGTCAATCGGCGGTGACAGGCGAACAGGAGAAAAAGCTTCCTGTGTACCGGCAGCAATTCTCGGAACTGGAACAAGATCTTGCCAACGGTTTGTTGACGGATGAACAGTATCAGGCAGCGCGGAGTGAGCTGGAACGCCGTGTGCTCGAAGAGACTGGCTCCACTGAAACCTCTACGATGACCACCGGAGGGATTGTGAATCTTCGATTTGTGGCGCTCTCATTGGCGATGATCATCCCGGCCGCCAGCGGTGTCCTGTACTGGACATTGGGGAATCCTGCCGCCATGACGCACCCTGTCGTGTCTTCGACTGCTCAAGGCGGACCTGGCAATGATGCCCAGATAGAGGACAGTTTAAATACGTTGATCGAACAATTACGCAAGAAGCTCGAGCAGAATCCCAACGACGCCGTCGGTTGGGGACTCCTGGCCCGATCCTATATGGCAATGGAACGGTATGCGGATGCGGTGCCGATTTTTGAAAGGGCGACGAAGCTTGATCCCAACAATGCGAGTCTCCTGGCCGACTATGCAGATGCTCTTGGTGTGCACCAGGGACGCAAGCTTGATGGAAGGCCGGAAACGTTAATCCAAAAGGCGTTGAAGCTTGATCCGCACAATGTCAAGGCGTTGATGCTATCAGGAACCATTGCGTACAACCGAAAAGACTTTGCACGTGCCGCGAAGGAATGGGAAGACGCGCATGCCTATTTGCCTCCTGACGACCAGGAATCATCCGACCAGCTAAAGGCAAGCATCGCTGAAGCCAAACGACGTATGGGTGGTGGCCCCAGCATGAATATGTTGGTGGCGAATCCACCGATGGAGCAGGCGAAGCCGAGCAAGCCGGCTACACAATCCGGTCAATCTCGTGCGATCACCGGTAAAGTGGTGTTAGGATCGAACTTCGCCGGCAAAAGCTCTCTTCCCGACACGCTCTTTGTTTTTGCGAAAGACGTCGCCGGTCCTCCCATGCCGGTGTCCATCGTACGGGCATCGAGGAAGGATCTTCCCTTTACCTTTAGACTCGACGATTCCACAAGTCCGATGCCGTCGAGAAAACTATCGGATATCGGCACGGTCGTCATCGTGGCCCGACTGTCGAAATCCGGGAAGGCGATGCCGGAAAGTGGTGATCTGGAGGGCATGAGCCAGCCGATCAAGCCGGGAACTGAAAATATCACGGTCGTGATCGATCGGGAACGACCATAGATGTAGTGTAATCCTTACTATTGTGCAGAAAAACCGCGAGGTTCTTCGATTGGTGTGCGCTGAAAATTTCTTGACACGCTCCTGAACGTGAGCTATATTGCGCCGCCATTCTATGTATCGGCTTGCGCAATGGGACTACATAAATACGAACGTGAAATGAGTAGGTGTTTGCTAAGGGTATAGTGCGCAGGAGCCATCAAACGGAAGGAGTCGAGCTGTGAGGGTACAACATCTGGTGAAGTATGTCCTGGTTGCATGCGGCGTGATGTTCGCCGGGCAGGCCCAGGCGGATTTCCCCACCGTTCCGAAGGAGACCTATGAGGCGCTCAAGATTGAGCGCAGCGCCTCGCCGAAGGAACTGTATGACGCGCTGCTCAAGCGCTACATGGATCCCAACCAGAATGGGCAAGGGAAAGGGAAGTACGGGGAGTATTGGCAACCCGTGTCCTTTAGTAAGTATTTCGACCCGCACACGTTCTACAAGCCCCCGCAGGCGGTGAAGGAAGTGGCGAGCCGGGAGCAGTGCGTGAAGTGCCATACCGACGAGTCGCCGGGATGGGTGGCGGCGTGGAAGAAGAGCACCCATGCGAACCTGGACAAGATTCGGAAACTCACGCCGAAGGACGAGACCTTCTACAAGAAGGCGAAGCTTGAAGCCATTGAGAACAATCTCCGCTCGATCGGGAAATTGGGCAAGGGAGAGAACCTGAAAGAAGTGGGCTGTATCGATTGCCACTTCGACATCAACACCAAGAACAAGGCGGATCACCGCAAGGATATCAGGTTGGCGACTGCGGACACCTGCGGCACCTGCCACTTGCAGGAGTTTGCGGAGCGGGAGTCGGAGCGCGACACGATTACGTGGCCGAAGGATCAGTGGCCGAAGGGCCGGCCCTCGCACGCCTTGGACTATCGGGCCAACGTGGAAGTGGAAGTCTATGCGGGTATGCCGCAGCGGGAGATCGCCGATGGCTGCACGGGCTGCCACGTCAACCAGAACAAGTGCGATACCTGCCATGCGCGGCATGAATTTTCCGTGGCCGAGTCCCGGAAGCCAGAAGTCTGCGCGCAGTGCCATAGCGGGGCCGACCACAACAATTGGGAAGCCTACTCGCTCTCCAAGCACGGATTGAAGTATCAGCGGGACAAAGATCACTGGAACTTCAATATTCCGATCAAGGAAGCGATTGCCAAGGGGGCGGAAACCGCTCCGACCTGTCAGTATTGTCACATGGAGTATCAAGGAAAAATCGCCCATAACATCGTGCGCAAAGTGCACTGGGCCAACTATCCCTTCGTGCCCGGCATTCGGGAGAACATCAAGACCGAGTGGTCCGAAAAGCGGAACGATGCCTGGGTGAAGACCTGTACCAATTGTCACTCCGAAACCTATGCCCGAGCCTGGATGGAGTTCATGGATAACGGCACCTTCTCTGGCTTGGACAAGTATGACGAAGCCCATCATGTGGTCGAAGAGCAGTATAAGACGGGGCTGTTGACGGGCCAGAAGACCAATCGGCCGGCGCCTCCGGCGCCCGAGACCGATGGGTTTGAAAAGTTCTTCCAGATCTATTGGTCGAAGGGGAACAATCCAGCGGCCAACGAGCTGAAGCTGTTCGAAATGGCCGAAGACCACTTGGTGCAGTTGCACGTGAGCTTGGCCCACCAGTACTGGGGCTACACCTATACGGTGGGATGGGCTGCGATGAACCGGGCCTATGTGGAAATCATGGACGACGATACGCGGCTGAAGGAGAAGTTGGACCTACAAGCGCGCGTGGCCAAGCTCGAGGGACAGATGAAGCATAGTCTGCTGGACCTCGACAGTGACGGCGGTAAAATCTCGCTCGGCGGGATCGGCGGCGGCATGATGCTCGCCGGGAGCCTCGCGCTCGCGGGCTGGCGACGGCGCCAGAAGTAGCGGCTGTGTCGACGTCGTCCCTGAGTGCACCAGTCTCACGTCCGTCAGGGACACCGAACCTCCTCCCGTCACTGGGCTTCGGCCTAGTGGCGGGAGGCCTGGTTTTAATTGGGTGGTTTGCCTACCTGTGGTTTAAGCCTGCTCCAGTCCCATATAGCTATCAGCTCGTCGATGAGGGAGGAGTCTCAAAATTTGAGAATCTTCCTTTACAAGCCTGGCCCGACTTAAAAATTAGTAAATATGAGATTCGAGTTCCAACCGTCGAGAAACCGATTGCCATCGCGTATCGCGCAAGCAAACAAAATGGCATGTCTATCTTATTGAACTGGGAAAATCTCCTTTCAGAACCAGTCGGCTTCATGGGAGCTGAACTCACCGAGCTTACAACCATTGCTTCTGATATGACGAAGCATGTTCCGAAGGAAGCTGTAATTCTGGCCTGGTGGGATATTTCTCGGCAGCTTGGCCTCTTATCAGAACGGGATACTGTATTCAGTTCTCACTTGGGAGAACCGCTTATTACCCCTTCCTATTGGAAGGATCGGTCTACTACCATTGCTGAGTATGAACGACAGTTTTGGGGAGGATCTGGCTCAGCAGTGGAAGTGCAGAAGTTTACGCAGTTTATAGACGCGCTCTCCTCTGAACCTAGTAAAGGGGTGGCCATGCTTCGACAATTGGTTGGACCACGAGAAGCCTATATTGTCGTGCATCCCTCTGACCTCTATAAGCTGGGGCTTCTGCGTCCGGATCGAATGGACATCGCGTTTAAGGATTTTCCCCTGACGGGGAATGTTCATGGTCTTGCCACTCAGGTAAAAGCCTGGATGAAGGAGAATGGATACGACACCTATACTCTTCAGTCTCTTTCTGAAAAGATCGTGCGGGCCTATTTCTTAAACCAGAATAAAAATGGAAAACTGTTACTCGCTCAAATGCTGCCGCTGATGAATTCAACACCCATTGACTTTGAGGCGTTGCAACTTGTCCACAAACACGGTGGCTATTGGGTGTACAAGGTTCCAGCTGCTCAAGACCCTTCCTGAGTCTCACCAGTACCAAATATCAGGCTAGCAGTCTGGAAATTGCTCATGATAGACTGGCCCGGTTTGGGAGGGACAATAAATAGAGACGGTATACAATCGTATCGCTCAACAATGGGATAGCAATAGATTGAGTCTTAGTCAAATATCTATCGGAAAGGAGATGCCGTGAATCACCGCATTTTATGTGGATTGGCCGCTGCGGCGGTATTCCTAATCATGGCTGGGACAGCCTCAGCCGACGGGACGTTCGAAGGTCGGAAAAAGTGTTTCAATTGTCATAAGGGAGAGGGAGAAGCCTGGGAAAAAACTCTTCACGGCAAGGCAATGGAATCGCTCAAGCCCAGCAGAGGCAAAAAGAAGGACGAGGCGATGGTCAAGGCCAAGCTGGACCCCAAGAAGGACTATACAAAAGACAAGGATTGCGTTGGATGCCACGTCGATGGTTTCGGTAAGGAAGGTGGGTACGTTATCGAAGAACCGGAGAAGTTCTTAACGGGTGTCGGTTGCGAATCCTGCCACGGAGCAGGTAGCGATTACCGGAAGATTCACAGAAAGGCAGGGGAAGCCTACGAGAAATCACAGAAGACGATGGAGCGGGCGAATCTCGTGGAGGCTGGCCAGGAATTTGAGTTTCAGGAAAAGTGCAATGCCTGTCACTTGAACTATGAAGGATCGCCATGGAAAGGAGTGAAGAAGCCATATACTCCATTCACACCCAAGGTGGATAAGAAGTATGAATTTGACTTTGAGAAGTCTGTTCGTAACGACAAAGCGATGCATGAGCATTTCAAACTGGCGGGTACCTTCACGGGTCCACCCATGCCAAAGTTCCATGATGAGTTCCAGAAGTCAGCTAAGCCTCCGGTGAAGTCAGATAAGGGTGGGGATGAATAACAATGCCAAAGCTCGGGACGTTAATAACTGGAGCAGTTCTTGGGATAGGCCTCATCACCGTGGTCTTTGGTGGTGAAGCGGCAGTATCCAGAACTGAGTTTTGTATCAGCTGCCATTCTGAGATCTACCCCTATGAGGAGTTAAAAAAGTCTTCCCATTGGGGTGCGCTTGGTATGGATCCTGGTTGTAAGGATTGCCATGTGCCGCAAGGACTCTCGAACTTCCATAAGGCGGTCTACACGCATGTGGTTGATGGTGTGCCGTTCCTAATCAAGGAATTTACCACCGACTATTCAACTGTTGAGAAGTTTAATGAGCATAGGCCGGAAGCGGCTTTCCGAGCTCGTATGAAGCTCAAAGAGTGGGATAGTCTCACGTGCAGAGCGTGTCACAAGAACACGAAGCCACCGGGAGCTTCTGCGAAAGCGGCGCATGCCAAGATGCAGAGCGAAGGGGCAACCTGTATTGATTGCCACCAGAACCTGGTGCATAAGAAGGTTCCCGAGCATGATCTCAATGCCAGCATTGCTCAGGGCAAGCCCGTTATTAAGGAAGTGAAGAAGAAGGCTGACGACGAAGACGAGAAAGACTAGAGAGTCAACGGGCGGTCAGTAAAACAATTGGGCATCAGGATTGTATCGATGATACAGTTCTGGTGCCCAATCTGTATCCACTCCAAATATGGTTTCTGCTAATGGGGACCAAGTAGTCTGGCCGAGGTACTTTCTGGAGCTCCAGTCAGTGCCCGTCGTTTGAGCTTGTCCCGCCAGCGAGCCGAAAGGTCGAGGCAGTTCGCTAGAGCCTGGGCGGCTTCTCGATCATGTACCTGGTGATGCATGACTTCATTGGCGGTAGAGACTGTCCATTGTGGGTAATGGCGTTCAGCGAGAACGAGCCTATGACCGACTCCAACCAAGCCTTCCTTCAGGACACGGAAGTACCATCCAGTTCGCCCAGTTTCTTGGACCTTCAATGCTAAATCCTTTATTCCCCAATACCGTGCGAGTTTCCAACAGGGCTGTCTTGGTTGGGATATCTGCACTAGGGCCTCTCCGATTTCGAATACATCGCCGATACACACATCACGTTCCAGCAGACCTTCAATGGTAAAATTCTCCCCAAACCCACCAGGTTGAAGCGTGTTTACTCCTATAATGGTCTCCCAATACGGGTAGTGTTCAACAGGATACACGTTAACGGCTTTCTCTGGTCCACCATGATTCTCTAGGTCAGCTTGTCCGTCTCCATCCAGGTTGACATGCCCGAGCCAAGTAGGTTCATGGCGAGGCTGCTTTAAGAATCCTGTTGTCCAAGGTGATCTTATTGGATCGGAGGATTTATGGTCCTGTATAGTTCGGGGTAGGCCAACCTGTAAAGAAATGACCGTTGCAGTTATCGTTTCGCTCAAATTCCACCCCTTGTCCGAAAGTTGATCTGTGCGCGGAGGATCATACGCTACCTGATTATGCATGAGGTCAGAGCGTGATGGTCAGGAGCACTGCGCATGGTTCCGTCACTTCTGGAAGTGAGTATTGTCAGGGATTGGTCGGCGTATTCAAAAACTTCCAGACCGATACCACCCACGCAGACGCTTGACGCCCTGTAACGTGGGTCCTGCCCCACCAAGGGCTACGGCATCAACCAAGCAATACCATGCTGCTGCACCACTGGGTGGATTCCCCTGAGGCCATCCCAGCAATGGATCGATAGAGGCCCATTCCCACGCGCCAACCGCAGTGCCGATCAATTCAAGCCAAGTGGTGACAAAAAACGCGGCAAGATACACCATCGGTGAGCGTCCGATCACGAGCCAGACCAGGAATATGCAGAAGAGTAAAGCGCCAACGGAATCACCTCGCTCGGGATACCCGCTAATGCCCCAGAGCGCCCAGGTCCCCCACACAGTAATCACAAAAGTGGCAATCATTTTAGGATGACGGACAAAGAGGCCAGAGCGGGCTAAAGCGACGGCGGTCAGGTAGACCATTCCGTGCCCCGGGGGGACATAGGCTGGTACGTTCTCAAAGCGGTAGGTATATCCACCCATATAGATCGAAGCAAAATGCTCTCCGACTGTGGCAAAAAGGACCGCAATGGCAACCTGAGTTTTCGTCTCCCAATTTTCGTGGAGTAGCAGCAGCCCAAGAAAAATCCAGGCAAGCATGCCTAACGCCTGTTGACGCTCGATGCTCCCACTGATCTCAAGCAGGCAACTGATCCCCACACTGAAGAATGTAAAGGTAGCTATCAAATAATCGCGCCTTCGATGGGGATTGAAAGTGCCCGACTGGGGGAAGTGTCGGAGCGCAAGTCGTCCGAGGGAGGTACACCAATGTTCAGTCTGAGAGCTTTGTGCAGGGGGATTCATATGTTTCTTTAGGAGCGGTATGGTGAAGTCTTCATATGTACGAACGGAACAACATCGTTATGCTCGACGGAGGCCATAAGACTGTTGAGGCGATCATACAAAACCATGAGCGGGTGGGCAAGCACTCATACAAATGCACGAAGGCTAACCAATACTGCCAGGGGCCCATCGCGAACGCCTAGCCGGTAGAGCGGTGAAATGCGAGGGGCATTGTTGGAGTGGTAGGTTCTTGCTAGCCCTAAATGGGGGGTGCCGAACACTTGAAAGAATCGGGGATGGGGTGATAAATTCCCCGAGTTCTGGAGTCGAAAGCGAATTCGTATCGCCCAAAGAGCCATATGCCTCTGTGAAGGTCATGATCAAACACACAAAATGTACAAGATCCCTAGGTTTCCCAGTACTATTCATGGTTCTGGGACTGGTAGTAAGCCCTGTGATTGCTGCTGCTCATGGAAACGTGGCGATTGAAGAAGACGTCTGCGTGCGCAAGATCGGCGGCAATATGGTCCATTTCAGCGCGTACCAGCCTCAAATTGAACCCAAAGCGCAATACTGTACGGATATCCCGGATGTAGGCGATACCTTTCTGGTGGTTGATCTGGTCGACCCAAGCCTGCGGACGCTTCCGGTGGGAATCAAGATCATTCGAGGGGTCAATGAAAACGAGCAAGATGAAACCCAGACGGTTGCCTATTGGAAGCCAGCTTCGCATCCGGATGGTGTCGTCAGAGGCGAGGCCAAACTCGATAAAGGTTTATATAAATTAATCATTACGGCAGAGGGCCTCAGTCCGTCGCATTACCTCTTGCGTGTGCAGCAAATTGATTACTCCAAGCTTGGACGCTCTGCGCTGGGGCCACTCGCATTGCTGCTTGTACTCGGAATAGTCGGATATGAACTCTCGAAGTCAGGCCGATTCAAAAATTGGTGGGCATCCCGTCGCCGCTCGTAAGCAACCAGGTATCTTAATATTCGGACTAAACCATTCACATCATTAATCCAGAGAGGGATTTTCATGAGGCCTTGGGTATATCGGAAGCTTACAATTGGATGCGCAGTGTTTGCGATGGCCGCGTTCCTGTCGACGCAAGCCCATGCCCATGGCGGTTTGTCCATGGCTGAGGACATGTGCAAACTTACCATTGGGCCGTACATGATGCATTTCAGCGGATATCAGCCGGAAAACTCGCAACAAAAACAGTTCTGTGAGGACATCCCTGCAACCGGGCAAACGATCGTGGTCCTGGACTATATCGAACAAGAACTGCGTGCGCTTCCAGCCGAGGTCCGCATTATCAAGGACACAGGCACTGAAGAGAATATTGAATCACTCACGGTTTTCCACCTTCCAGCCAAAGTCTATCCCAACGGATCCATCGACTTTGCCTACACATTCGACAAGCCTGGGAAGTTTGTCGGCATCGTCACCGTGGGCGACAAAAAAGAGCATATCTCGAAGTTCCCATTCTCGGTCGGTGAACCGAAGTTCTTTTCCAAGTTTTTGAATATTTATATGGTGCCCGTTGTCGCGGTCATTATTGTCGGCGCCATTGTGTTCTTTATGCGTGATCGCGGGAAGCCGTCACAAGTCGCCGCATCCTAGAATGACGGCGTGGTGGGCAACAAGAGTGAATCGTGTGAGAACCAGATGAGGTTTGGAGATGTCTAGGTACTTCTTAGTTCGTGCATCCCTGTGTAGTTTGTTCCTTCTGCTGGCTGCGCCGTTCCAGGCTCAGGCTCAGCATGGACATGAATTGGCGGCTGATACGTGCGTCCTCCACGTTGGACCCTATAAGATGTATTTCGCCAGTTACCAACCTGATACCTACTACGATCGGAAATTTTGCCAAGAACTACCAGGAACGGGGAACTCCGTCTTGGTGCTAGATTTCGTTGAGCAAGAACTTCGCTCAATGCCTGTAGAAGTGCGTGTCATTCGAGATACCGGATCGGAGGATAATCTCGAAGCCGTGACCATCACCCATTTTCCAGCCAAAGTCTACCCAAGTGGATCCATCGATGTGAAATATAACTTCGAGCAGCCCGGCAAGTTTGTTGGATTGGTCTCTATTGGGGAAAAACGGGAACATGTCTCGAGGTTCTCTTTTTCAGTCGGTGAAACAGGTACTGTGTCGCACTTGACTCACTATATTATGGTGATCGTTCCGGTCCTGGTCGGTATTGCGGTGGTTATCTTTTTCTCATTCCGTGATCGGCGGAAGCCGTCACAAGTCACCGCGACATAAACCGGCGATTTCTTAGTTTGAAGTGGGTTTCAGCGCAACGTTTTATGCGCATCGCGAAATGCAGCATCGTATAGGTGGAGGAATCATGATTGGGTTGAGGCACAGGCTCACTCACCTCATCTTAACTGTCGTGTTTACGGTGGGGATGCCTGTGACTTCTGTCCTCGCCCATTCGATGTTGACGAAGGCGGAGCCTCCTCGTCGGGCGGTTCTGACGAAATCCCCGACTCAAGTACGGTTGTGGTTTAATGAGAAACTTGAGGGCGATTACGCTTCGCTTATCGTTCTCGATGCTAAGAAGCAACCGATCACCGATATAAAACCTGTCCTTGCCCCTGATGATCCCAAGTCGATCGTCCTACCGCTGCCTGAGCTGCAACCCGGCAAGTATTCCGTCAAGTTTCGTGTCCTCTCGGTAGATGGCCACGTCGTTGAGTCATCTTTTGACTTCACAGTAAAAGGCGAAGCGCAAAAGAAATGATCGAGGTTGTCGGTGCAGTGTTTCGCTGCATGCAGCTTGCTGCTACGATGCTGCTCATCGGCGGTTGCGTGTTTCTAGCGATTGCCGAGCAAAAAAATGCCGTGCTGGGGTACTCCTGGCCAGCTCGGTTGAAAAATAGTTTCCTCTGGCTTGGTATCTCGCTTCTCATTGGGTTGTTCGGCCTGTTGGCTACAACCACCGCTCAAGCAACTGGTGTCACGGAGAATGCCTGGAACCCAGCAGCCTGGTTAGACTTTTTGCAGAAGACCCGTATCGGGTCGATCTGGGTTTTGCGAGCGACCGGTGCCCTCGCCGTGCTTGTCCTTGTCTTGACCGTTCGGAATTCAGCCGTTCAACTCTGGCGATATATCCTCTGTGCGTCAGCAGCAGCGACGACTTTAGCCCTCGGATCGCTCGCGAGCCATTCCGCAGCCGAGGAACAGGCAGTGGTCGCTACCTTGTCCTATGCTTTGCATCTGATCATTGCGAGTGTGTGGTTCGGTGGCCTCCCGGGCGTCATATTGGTCGCTGCCGATTCCGTTGCCGCTACTTCAAACTCAACTGATAGTCGGTTTCCCCTTGGGGAGGTGTTGCGTCGTTTTTCGGTTTTGGCCATACCGACGATGACCGGGGTTATCATTTCAGGCCTGATCGTTGCCGATCGCATGATCGATACAAACTACGCTGGGTTGGTTGCCACTACCTATGGGTGGTTGCTCATCACGAAGCTGACCTTGCTGGTTGTCATTCTCTGTATCGCGTCGAGAGCGAAGTCGGTGTGGGTGCCCTTATTGAGTCAGGGGTCTGAATCCGTAACAGAGGGTGGGCGAAAGCTCAAGAAGTGGGTGAGTGTAGAGTTCACTCTCGCGATTCTACTCGTGATTGTTGCGACCCTCTTGGCCAATGCAGTTCCAGCTAAGCATGACACAATCGAAAACTGGCCCTACCCATTCCGTTTCTCGATTGATGCCACGTGGGGTGATCCGCTTGTGAGGGGCGTAGTTGGCGGTGGGTTGGTTCTGATCATTTTGGCCGGCTCGACGGTTGTACTGGGTCGGAAGAAGCATTGGCAGAATCCATGGCGAATCGCGGTGCCGGCAGTATTGGGGATCTTTGGCCTTGCGGCTGCATCGTATCCCATTGCGGTGCAGTCTTATCCAGAAACCTACCGAAAGACACCTGTTCCGTTTGACGCGATCTCGATTGCCAATGGGGTTGACCTCTTTACGACCAATTGCGTCCCCTGTCATGGGCCTCAAGCAAAAGGGAATGGAGTGCTATCCAAGACCTTGCCGAAGCAACCGGTCGACCTTCTTACGGAGCCCCATACGGCGATGCACACGGCAGGTGACTTTTTCCATTGGCTGACCTACGGTCGCTATAATGGAATCATGCCGCCCTTTGGGGAGAAGTTTTCCGAAGAAGAACGGTGGGATGTCCTGAATTTTCTTCATGCTAATGCTCGGGGATACCAATCGAGGATCATTACCCCACGAATCCTTCCCGAGCAGCCATTCATGGCTACGCCAAATTTTTCATATACCGCGCATGACGGTTCAAGCGGGACGTTGAAAGACTTCCGGGGGAAGCAAGGCCTCTTGCTTGTCTTTTTTTCCTGGCCTGAGGGACGGGCCCGACTCGATCAACTGAATGCAGCTTTCTCCAGGA
>CAZOHW010000006.1:0-28871 GCA_964579525.1 uncultured Nitrospira sp.
CAACTGCATGCCGCGCAGGACGCGTATTGGATCTTCAGCAAATCGAGGTGAGACATGGCGCAGGATGTGGCCGCGCGGATCCTCCTTGCCGTGGAAGGGATCGCAGAACGCCAGAGTGTCCGGGTCCCACTCCATGGCATTGATGGTGCAGTCCCGCCGTGCAAGTGCTTCCTCGATCGACATGCTTGGATCAGCCTGCCTCAGCAGATGCGGAACGGATGCGTCATCTTCGAGTGTGCGGACAGGAATGGAAATGTCGACGGATTGCCCGTGCAACTTGAAAATGCCAAAGGCTTTTCCAACAAATTGGACGGAGAAGTGTTCGGTCAGCAGGGCATGGAGTGTTCCAGGTGCCAGGCCGAAGACTTCAATATCAAGATCTTGCGGTTGTTGACCGAGCACGAGGTCTCGTACACAACCGCCGACGAGCCATGTTCGCCCACCAGCTTGCTGAACCAGCCGCACGATCCGGCGAAGAATTCCTGCATGCGAAGGATTGTCGATGTGGAACCGAACAGGCACCTAGACCACCGCATCGCGGAGAAACGTTGCCGCTTCTTCAGGAGAAACGGGATTGATGTAGAAACCGGTACCCCATTCGAAGCCGGCGACTTGTGTGAGCTTGGGCATAATCTCCAGATGCCAGTGGTAGTAGTCGCCGGTTTTCTCATGGAGCGGAGAACTATGGAGAATGAAGTTGTACGATGGGCGTGCCAGGACTTTATCCATACGACGGAGCGATTCTGAAAGGATGGGTGCGAGAAATTCGAACTGAGCCTTTTGGCTTTCCTCGAAGTAGGCGGCATGCCGTTTGGGAAGGATCCACATTTCGAATGGGAAGCGTGGCGCAAACGGCGTGACGCAGAGAAATTCCGGGTTCTCTGCGACGATTCGATCGCCGGCCAAGAGATCTTGTCGCAGGATGTCACAATAAATGCAGCGTTCCTTCTGTTGGTAATGGGTTCGACAGCCCTCGAGCTCTTCTTGCACACTCGTCGGGACGATCGGGAGTGCGATCAGTTGCGAGTGGCTGTGTTCCAAGGTCGCGCCGGCAGAGGCGCCATGGTTCTTGAAAATCAGAATGTAGCGAAACCGAATATCCTTCCGAAGGTCGAGCATGCGGTCTCGATAGGCCCACAACATATCCTCGATCTTTTTCGTGGGGAGATCGGCGAGTCCTTCGACATGATTAGGTGTTTCAATGATGACTTCATGTGCCCCCATGCCGTTCATGCGATCATATAGCCCAACCCCTTCACGGCCCAGATCCCCTTCAATCTGCAGGGCGGGAAATTTGTTCGGGACCACGCGCACCGTCCAGTTGGGAGCGTTCGGTTCAGCAGGCTGCGGTCGATAGGCCATAATTTCTTTGGGAGTTAATCGCTCCTGTCCCGGGCAGAATGGACAGAGGGTGGTGGCCATCGAGCGAGATGGTTGTGGTTTACCAAATTCATGCGGGCGGCCATTTCGCTCCGTTGATATGATCACCCAGCGGCCGACGATCGGATCGCGTCTCAGATCGGGCATGTGTCCCTCCGTACACCGTAAAATGTGAAAAGTAAAAAATGAAAAGGTAGAGATGAGGTGAGCCTAAAAGACGTTTCACATTTCACCTCTTACTTTTACGATCTCCTACACTCTCCACATCCCCGCCTCAAACTCCGGTCCAGGTACGGTGAACATGGCTGGCTGCTGTTCAGGATAGCGGGCGACTTCAAGCCCATGCTCGCTTACCGCAATGGACATCCGAACTGTTTGCCCTGCATCGAGATGTAGGACCTTCCACGGAACGGTGAGCTCGACAATGCGTTGGTGACTGATTGACTGAAAGGTCGCTATCTCTTGCCAGCCTCCAGACGCGGTCTCCTCCAACACACGGAAGTGTCCTGGATCGGCTAATAGGAGTGGAAACGTGAGCCGAAATTTCTGCTGCGGTGTTTGCACAGCAATGTCTATGGTTAACATGTGCTTCGTCGTACCGGTTTCACCGGGATCCAACCTCAGATGTAATTCATCCAAGTTCCAGCCGAACTGGATGGCGGTGATGAGACCATTGTCTTTCCACATCGAGCCAAGCGGAGGTTGGGTATTGATCGATCCGGCCCCACGCCATTCAAAGAAATCGGTCACCAGGCCATCGATCGTGGGATGTAAGAGCGTCAGGGGTTGATGGACCAGATTGGATTCCGATACGAACGTCGTACGGCAGATCGGTTGGCTCAGCTGCTCGGGTGGCGGCAATCCTATCCGTGTCCAAACGTTGCGGAGATGGGTTCGGAAGAGCCGGTCGAATTCCGGCTTGAAGTCCGTATCGAAATCGTCACCATACCACCAGAACCAATCACTCCCCTCGGCGGCGTATAACTCTTGCCATGCCGCGCGTGCCTGTTCGGGTGGAAGATTCGGCGCAAGTTCAAGAAGGCGTGCCCTTGTGTGCCCAAGAAGATCCCATCCGTGATTATCCTCCTGGTGCCCAATCCAGATTTTGTAATCGGAGTTGATCCATGATCCGGAATGGAGATTGGGCAGATGGTGCGTAGGAGGAGCCGATGTGATGGCAGCCGTGATTGTTGATGACCTTACCTCAACCTGCCCGGCCTGATCCAGTTCATGATTCGTCAGCGCCGTGTATAGGCGGGATAGGAACTGTTCTCCGCCGTCATGATAATGTTCCCAAGGATTTTCGCCGTCTAACACGATGGCAATGAGGATCTGATCTTGTGGTGTGTCATAGACAATGTTCCGTAGCCGTCGCAACACGTCGTCAGCGGCTGACTCGGGAGTCGTCTTATGGTATACAAATCCGAACGCATCGGAGATCTCCCGGTCACGGAACACCATGGTGAGCGGTGATTCAGCTTCGCCGATGGAATAGGGCTGATAGAGGGCTGAGCGGCGGTGCCAGGGGTGACCGCTCATCTCGAGAGAACGAGCCAGAATCCCCTCATCTGTCGCCAGCCAGCTCAGTCCGACTTTTCGAACGAGCGGAATCAATTCCGGACAGACCGACCCTTCGGACGGCCATAATCCCGTTGGAGGATGTCCGAATACCTGTGTGTGAAAATCCATTGCCTGTTGTAGCTGCGCCTCTGCATCTTCAGGCGCATAGAAACGAGCAGGGAGGGGAAGGTCCGGTCTGGCGCGACGGGTGAGGTCTGTGTCGATAATCAATGGCAGAATCGGATGAAAAAAAGGGGTCGTGGTCAGTTCGATTTGGCCTCGTTCTCTGAGACGGCGATACAGGGGCACGATTTCCTGGACCACGACCCGTTGCAGCGCCAAGACTTCATGCTTTTCCTCTTCTGTAAAGCCTCGGTCTTTCTGCCGGAGCGCGGCCAATCGAGGATAATGCCGCGTGGCGCCATATCCGAACCATGCGAGATTATGCCAGACCTGGAGGTCCAAGAAATCCTGAGAGGAAAACTGGCGGGTGATCTGTTGTAGGTCCTGCTGATGGATTTCCAGACCTCGCTTTACCAGCAATTCATGGTATCGTCGGTGAGGGTGGACCATCGTGGCCCAATTCGCTGAAAAGAAATGTCGGATCAAAAAGGCTTTTTCTTCAAGTGTCAGTTGGGTCGCCGGTCGTTGGGCATGGTGGAGGAAGAGGTCGAGCACTCTTCCACTTCCGATTTCCTCCAACTGCAACAACAGTGATGGGGTAAAATTAAAGCTCGAGTGGAGAGCCGGAAATTGCTCGAGCAGAGAAGCCATATCATAGTACGCTTTTGTTGCGTGGAGGCGCACCCAGGGCATACTGGCCGATCCCGCCACCGGATCGGTGTAATAGGGCTGATGCATGTGCCAAAAAAAGCAGACGTGGGCGAGTTTCATTGATGTGAGCGCAATGGTCTCATATTCCAAAAGTATGTCATAGGGGGTCGAGGCATGCAATCAACGATCAAGTTTTGTAGACGTTGCCGAAGAGGATGGTGATTATGAACGTGCTTCGATATTGGGGGCCGGTATGCGGATATGCCGGTCTGATCTTCTACTTGTCTTCCCAGCCGCATCCCGAAGAAAAGCTGCCGATGTTTATCAAATTATTCAGTGACAAGGTGCTTCATGGCGTCGAATATGCCGTGTTCGCTGCATTGTGCTATCGCGCGATTCAAGGGAGTGGACCTGATTCGTGGAGACCATATGCGATTCCAGTCGCGATTTTTCTGGCGTCGCTGTACGGGGTGAGCGATGAGGTTCACCAAGCGTTCGTTCCGTTTCGAGATTCGAGTGGATATGACTGGATTGCAGACACGGTTGGTGCCACATTCGGTGCGATCATCATCCGCCGATTCCTCAGCCACCGGTCGGCTCGTTCTTTTCCGGAAGCGCTGCGTGAACCATGAAGGAAGCAGCGGCGTTAATGACAAGTCGACAAGCAGCGGCTATAATTTGCAGCGTATGCTCCCCGTAAATCCTGCTTCCAACAAGGGACCAATCCCCTCTCTTGATCAAGCACTTGTTGCGAGGACGCTCGAAACGCGTTTCGCTCCAGAGCTTGTCTTGCGAGCCTTACTGCCGTTGGCCGGTGATGCCTCCAATCGGCGTTACTATCGAGCCACGGTTGCCGGCGGGCCACCGCATTCCGTGATTATCATGCAGCTGGCAGAGGCGGAAGGTTTCAAACAGTCTGAAGAGGCGGTGAGTGGAGGAGGGCCTCAGATTGCGGAACTCCCGTTCATCAATATCATGTCGCATTTGGTCAAAGCGAATGTGCCGGTGCCGACACTTCACTATTACGATCATGCTGCCGGACTGCTCTATCTTGAAGACTTCGGCGATGTGACGTTGGCAGAGGCCATCAGCCACGCTGATACGCCGACTCTGGAGTCACGGTACAAGCAAGCCATCAACCTCTTGGTCCGGATGCAGATTGCGGCCACGACGCCGGCAGATCCTGGTTGTCTCGCGTTTCACCGCAGCTTCGATGTGCCCTTACTGATGTGGGAGTTTGATCACTTCCTTGAATATGGGGTTGTCGCGCGCCATAGTAAGCCCATGTGCGCGGACGATTGGACCGTGATCAGACAGGAATTTGAACATATCGCAGAATTGTTAGCTGGGCAGCCTCGTGTCTTTACCCATCGAGACTACCATTCGCGTAACTTGATGGTGGATGGGTTGAGACTCGGCGTGATCGATTTTCAAGATGCCTTGATGGGACCGGCGACCTACGATTTGGCTTCGCTCGTACGAGATGCCTATGTGCTGCTCGATGAAGCGCTGGTTGATGATTTGGTCGAGTATTACCTTGATCAGCTTGCTGAACGGCGTATTGTGTGGACCAATCGAACGGTATTCCGACGATTATTTGATCTAACGAGTATCCAGCGTAATCTGAAAGCGGCCGGCCGGTTTGTGTATATCGACCGAGTGAAAGGGAATTCGAAATTCTTGGCGGACATTCCTCGGGTGTTGAGCTACGTCAAGCGGAATCTCCTGAAGTATTCCGAATTGGACACGCTCCGGAAACACCTCATCCCCTATGTGCCGGAGTTGCAGTAACCGGTGAAGGGTAAGGAGTTAGGGGTGAGGAAACGACGAATCACTAAATTCCTCTTCACCCCTCACGCCTTACCCCTTACGCCTGACTGGACTTCATGAAAGCCATGATTCTGGCGGCGGGTTTTGGTACGCGTCTGAGACCGCTCACCGACAGGATTCCTAAGCCATTATTGCCCGTTGATGGGGTTCCCCTCATTGAGTGGAATCTCTTCCTGCTGAAGCGACATGGATTTCATGAGGTGGTGATCAACCTCCATTACCTTGGCCATAGGATTGAACAGGCGCTGGGAGATGGCTCGAAATTCGGGCTTCGAATTCTGTATTCACATGAGCCAATCATCCTCGGCACAGGAGGTGGCATCAAACAGGCGGAATCACATTTTGGCGGGGAGCCGGTCTTGATCCTCAATGGCGATACACTTGTGGAGTTGGATCTTGAGGAGCTCTGGGATTTTCATCACACGCGCCACGCCGCGGCGACATTGGTGCTGCGAGATGATCCCGACGCGGCTCAGTGGGGTTTGGTCGAGGTGGGTGCACGCGATCGGATCGTGCGTATTACAGGGAGAGGTCTCACGGGTGACTTCCCAACAACACCACGAATGTTCGCTGGAATTCATATTGTGCATCCACGATTGTTGCGGTCTGTTCCCAAAGGAGTCGCGTCTTCGATTATCGATCCCTATGTGGCTGCCATTGAGCAGGGGGAATCGGTGCTTGGCTATGATCTCAGGGGCTATTGGTCGGATATAGGGACCCCTGAACGTTACGCACAGGCGGAGAGCGATGTTCAAGCAGGACGCATTAGTCTGGAATCTCGCCGTCCAAAGGAATTCTAGTTCCCTTTGAAATACGAAAAAGGTTTCTGGGTCGGTCTTCCCACTTACAATGGGCTGGTTGGCGTGTCTGGTAAGTCCTTGTACTGTTTGATCAGGCGGGCGAGGTATGTCCGCTGAAGCCTCAGAAGATCGGCGGCTTTGGTCTGATTGCCATCAGCTTGCTCGATCGCACGTAAGATAATATGTCGACTATGTTGTTCCATCGATTCGTGGTACGGCAGATCGAGGTAAGACAACGGAGCATCACCCCGACGACGAAGGCTCGTGTCATCGGGAAGAAATGCCAACATGTCCGGCTCGATGATGTCTTTCGGGTTCAGAACGACCGCGCGTGCGATGACATTGTCCAATTCCCGAATATTTCCAGGCCACAGATAGCGGGTTAGAGCCTCCACTGCCTCTGGGCTGAACGTCATACCGGGACGTTTTGCGTCTCTGGTGTGCCGACTGAGGAAGAATTGGGCAAGAGGGGAGATATCTCCTCGCCGTTCTCGTAGCGGAGAAAGCGTCAAGGTGATAATGTTGAGTCGAAAATAGAGATCCTCTCGGAACTGTCCAGCCTTGACGGCTTGCCTCAGGTCTTTGTTAGTTGCGGCAATGATGCGAATATTCACGGCCACGGTCTTGGAGCCGCCGACACGGTGAAACTCTCGGTCCTGCAGGACGCGAAGCAGTTTGGCTTGTAATGGCAGCGACATGTCTCCGATCTCGTCGAGAAAGACTGTCCCACCATCGGCCATTTCCAGTTTGCCCTTTTGTTGCCGATCTGCGCCGGTGAAGGCTCCGCGCTCGTGTCCGAACAGTTCGTTCTCGAGCAAGGTCTCCGTCAATGCGACACAGTTGATGACGATCAACGGCATCGCACAACGATGGCTCCACTGGTGTATCGACCGTGCAAACAATTCTTTCCCTGTTCCACTTTCTCCAAGCAGCAGCACGCCTGCGTCGGATTTGGCGGCACGTTGAGCCGCTTCGACGACCGACTTGACAGTCGCACTGTTCCCGACGATCGACGCATATCGTCCATCCACTTCAGAACGGAGATAGGCGACCTGTTGTCGAAGCGAGTCCCGTTCCAAGGCTTTTCGGATGACGATGAGGAGATGATCTTTGTCGAGTGGTTTCGTCAGGAAATCGTAGGCGCCCTCTTTCATGGCTTCGACCGCGGCTTGGATGGAACCATGCGCGGTCATCACAATGATGGGGAGGCCATCGAATTGTTTGATGGTCGGGAGGCGCTTGAGGACGTCAAGACCGGAAATCTTCGGTAGTGTCAGATCCAGTAAGACCAGATGAGGCGACTCATGCGCAATGTGTTCGAGGGCTTCCTGCCCATCTTTCGCGATGATCGTTTCATATCCGGAGGCCTGTAAGCGATCCTCCAGCATCAGCACGATGTCAGCATCATCGTCGACAATGAGAATCTTCGCATTCATATTTTAGACATTTGACGTAACATGTAAAGCGTGAAGTGACTATGGAGTTCGACACCATAGTGCTGCCAACCCCTCACGCCTCACCCCTTACTGGTTGTCCATCACGTTGATGACCAATCCCGTCAATGGTTTTGGGTAAAAATAGGTCGACTTATGGGGCATCCGTTCGCCGGCTGTTGCGACCGCTTGGACTTCACTGACTTTTGTGGCATTGAGCAAGAATGCGCTAGTGCCTGTTCCATTTGCTACCCAGTCGAGGGCTTCGTGGTCATCCTTGGTGTACAGAATGGCTTCCTGCTCCTGTTGTGTGGGGCAGAGCTTTGTCACAATGAGTTGCTGGAGGAGTGAAACGTCGAGCTTCGTCCGTGGTGATGCCTGGAGGGCTGGACGGTGAGTTGGTTTGAGCGTGAGCGTGCAGTATCGAGCGCCATCTCGCAAAGCCAGCCCGAACACCGGGGCGTTCCGTCCATCCGTTCGCAATGAATGGAGGAACTGGGCACGAACCTGATTCTGTGTAGAAGCGGTAAAGGGAAACTCGTGAATTTCGAACGTGGTACCCAACGTTTCCTTGATCTGATTCGCGGAAGGCAGAGGCGTGGTCGTAACCCTGTGAGTGGGCAGCACTGTTAACCCAGGGTCTTCAAGCGGGGCGAGGAGCATCAACACGCTATCGTAGGGCTGGAGTTCTCTTTGATCTCCGGCTTGCTGTCTACGGAGCCTTTGGTAGTTCAACGCGGTTTCATAGCGATGGTGTCCATCGGCAATGAACAGCGGCTTATTCCGCATCATGCTCGTGATCTGGGGCAGCACTGTCTCATCGGTCACGGGCCAGAGACATTCGCGACAACCCGCATCGTCATGAAAGTCGTATCGAGCAGGCGTGCCTTTGACTGCCGTTTCAAGTAGTTTAATGACAGAACCCATTGGATCGGAGTAGAGAGACCAGATGGGACTAAAATTTGCTCGACAGGCTTCAATGAGATTCAACCGGTCGGTTTTAGCCGCTGCACGTGTGTTTTCATGAGGATAGATATGCCCTGAATCGAGCGCCTCAAGTTTGACGAGTGCCAGAAAACCCCGCAAGAGTTTTCTGGGCGCATCGGGAGGGGCGTAAGGGGGGCTGTACTCAATCGTATGATAATAAATCGCCGGCTGATCATCCCGCTTGAGTGCCCTAGTCTTCAGCCAGGATTGAAGGGTAGTGGCTGCGCGGGTGTAACGATTATGCGTACCATTATCCCCAGCTTCCTCCAACCCTAATTCCAGCCTGATGATATTGTATGGGTTCCGGTCGTGGAGGCTTTTTTGCCCCACGGTATCGATAATATCGTAGGGAGGAGCAACGACCTGCGTAATATCCCCTACGATGGCTTGGTCATAGCATGTACCGTGGAAGGGAAGAATCTGTGACATAAGAGAACCCCTTAATCAAAGTTGGATTGCCGTACTGATTACGGTGTGCACGGAGAATGTGGAGTTCGTTCTCCTTACGCCGCGACCTGCCCAGGGCTTGGTTCAGGTCAATCTGATGGGATGATTGTTAGCGGTCTCGAGTAATCATATAGTCGGCGGCAACCGCTAATGCACGCCTCGCCGCACTATCGTCAAAGCCCTCGAGTTCATGTCTGGCCGCTGCGATGTAGGATCGTGCGCGATCCATGGCATAAGTGATGGATCCAAAATCTGTCATCAGCGAAAGAATGCGTTCCAGGTCGGCGGTGCTGAGGGTTCTGGTCTCCATCCGATCCTTAATCATCTGGCGGTCCTGCTCTGAACAGTGTGCCAGTAAATGCAAGAGTGGGAGGGTGGCTTTGCCCTGCCGGAGGTCCTGCCCTATTGTTTTTCCCAGAGACTCGCCGTTTGCAATGTAATCCAATGTATCATCAGCAACCTGAAAGGCAATGCCCAGATATTGGCCGAAACGAAACAAGGCCATCTGTTGATCTTCAGAAGCATCCGCAAGAATGGCCCCCATGCGACAGGCCGCGGCAATCAACCCGGCGGTTTTATGCTCGACGATTTTAATGTAATCGTTCTCCGGCATCGAAGGATTGCCGTTGTAATATAGCTGTAGCACTTCCCCCTCTGCCATTTTCTTGCAGGCTTCGGCAAGGACTTCATTGATGCCTTGGTTCTGGAACTCAACGACATTACACATCGCTTTGGTGTACAGATAATCACCAACCAGAATACTGATCTGGTTTCCCCAAACTTTTCGAGCAGTTCTCCTGCCTCTCCGAAGATCGGCATCGTCTACAACATCATCATGAAGCAGGGTGGCGGTATGGATGAATTCTACAATGCTGCCGAGCTGATGGTGTTCTGCCCCAGTATAACCACAGAGGCGGGCGGAGAGGAGAAGGAGTAACGGCCTGATGCGTTTTCCCCCACCGCTCAGGATGTGGGCGGCTACAGTATTGACCAGAGTCACACTGGAATCGAGGTTTTTTCTGACACGATCTTCTACTCCGTCCAATTCGCCACGGTAGGCGTCCCAGACATCAGACATGCTATGGAGAGTGGCAATCACTGGACCTTGTGTCATAATCGCGGATGGTAGGTCAGTGGGGGAAACAAAGTCAAGCAACAGGGGCGGCTATTTATTGGCTATTTAAGGGGGATATCAAATCCTTGACAGAAGATTCGCCCATCCAGTAAGGTCCGGTTGTCATGATCGGCTGATGGGTGAATCAGCCTGATGACTATGAGGTGTCTCCTCAGAGTTTCTTGTCCACTCCAACTCCGTGCAATAGTGAAAACTACTCATCTTTTTAACGAGATGCACCTATGAACCTTCCTGGGTTTCCTCGCCAACAAGGGCTCTACGACCCACAACACGAGAAGGATTCGTGTGGGATCGGTTTCGTGGTCAATATTAAGGGACAACAATCCCACGAGATCGTTCGCAAAGGACTTCTCGTGTTGGAGAATCTCACCCATCGTGGTGCGCAGGGATCCGATCCTTGTACTGGAGACGGGGCCGGAATTTTGCTGCAAATTCCTCATGCGTTTTTGAAGAACGCCACCAAGGACGTTGGTGTGACACTCCCCGGAGCAGGTGAGTACGGGGTTGGGCAACTGTTTCTGCCGCCCGATGTTGATGCTCGCCGACTGTGCGAGAAACTGTTCGCTGAGGTTATCCATGAAGAAGGCATGCGGTTGTTGGGCTGGCGTGATGTGCCGGTCAACAGCGACCGGATCGGTGCAGTGGCTCGAACCACCGAGCCGTTCATGCGACAAGTCTTCATCGCTCGTGATGCCCTGAATGAATCCCAATTCGAGCGAAAACTCTATGTGATTCGAAAGCGCGTGGAGGCAACCGTCAAGGCATCCGCCATTCAAGAGCGAGAACATTTTTATATCTCCAGTTTGTCGGCCAACACGATCGTGTATAAGGGGTTGCTGTTGCCCCACCAGATGGCGGCGTACTACCAGGATCTGACCGATGATCGGCTGGTGAGTGCGTTGGCGCTGGTTCACTCGCGGTTCAGCACCAATACATTTCCCACCTGGCCTCTGGCTCATCCATATCGGTATGTGTGCCACAACGGCGAAATTAATACGCTCAAGGGTAATGTCAATTGGATGAAGGCACGCCAAGGGCGGCTTCATTCGGAGCTGTTCGGCAAGGATATGGGAAAATTGTTCCCGATCGTGTCCGAGAATCAGAGCGATTCGGCCTGTCTGGACAACGCGCTCGAATTCTTGCTGCTAGGTGGGCGTTCGCTTCCACACGCCATGATGATGTTGATACCAGAGCCATGGGTAGCCAATCCACAAATGGACTTGGATCGTCGCGGGTTCTATCAGTACCATGCAGCCATGATGGAGCCGTGGGATGGACCGGCAGCGGTGTGTTTTACCGACGGCAAAATGATCGGGGCGACGTTGGACCGAAATGGGTTGCGCCCCTGCCGCTATCAGGTGACGACCGACGGGCTGGTGGTCCTTGCTTCGGAAGCTGGAGTTCTGCCGGCCGAGGCAAAAGACATTCGTATGAAGGGCCGGCTGGAACCGGGCCGGATGTTCCTCGTCGATACGGTCCAAGGCCGGATCATCGACGATGAAGAGATCAAGGCCGACATCGTCGGACGAAAGCCTTATCGGAGTTGGGTCACGCAATACGGTGTCTCACTGGATGAGCTACCGGAGCCGCTGAATGTTCCGCAGCCGGACCATCCGACGATTCGCCAGAGACAGCAGGCCTTCGGCTATACGGTCGAAGAGCTTAAGATGGTGATTACACCCATGATCGTGACCGGGGAGGAAGCGATTTCGTCGATGGGGACCGATACCCCACTGGCGGTCCTGTCCGATCGACCGCAGCTCCTCTTCAAGTATTTCAAGCAGCTGTTTGCGCAGGTGACGAATCCGCCGATCGATCCGATCCGCGAGCAGCTCGTGATGTCGCTCGTGACCAACATTGGGCCAAAGCCGAACTTGATGGATGAATCGCCGGAGTCCTGCCGGCGTATCAAGGTGCAGCAGCCAATCCTCACGAATGCCGATCTGCAAAAGATCCGTGGTATTTCTGATCCGCACTTCAAGAGTAAGACGCTCCGCATGTTGTTCCGCGTCGCTGAGGGGCCGGATGGACTCGGCGAAGCAGTCGATGATCTGTGTCAGCAGGCTTCGCAGGCGATCAAAGAAGGCTACAAGTTTCTCATTTTGAGTGACCGCGGTGTCGATGAACAGTGGGCGCCGATCCCGAGCTTGCTCGGTATTTCAGCGGTTCACCACCACCTGGTCCGTGAATGTACGAGGACGGAAGTGGGCTTAATCCTCGAAACCGGTGAGCCTCGCGATGTCCATCACTTCGCCTGTTTGATCGGCTATGGTGCGGGCACGATCAATCCCTATCTTGTCTTTGAAACACTTGTTGATATGGAGCGTGACAATTATCTGCCGGAAGGGCTCGATGCCCCGACGGCGGAGGGGAAGTTTATCAAAGCCATCAACAAGGGTCTGCTCAAGATCTTCTCCAAAATGGGCATTTCGACAGTGCAGTCCTACTGTGGCGCGCAAATCTTTGAGGCGATCGGCCTACATCGTGAGCTCGTCGGCCGCTACTTCACCGGGACGCCATCGCGTGTGGAAGGAGTCGGCATCAAAGAAATCGGCGAGGAGACGTTGCGCCGTCACCGTGTGGCCTATGAGCCGGCGGCGATCCGCCAACTCGACTTCGGCGGCGAGGTCCACTATCGCATCCAAGGTGAGCACCATAACTGGAATCCAGAGACGATCTACAAGCTCCAGCATGCCAGCAGGTCGAACGATCCAAAGACCTATGCCGAATTCGCACAAATCGTGAACGACGAGAGCAAGCGACGTTCGAACTTGCGGGGCCTTCTGGATTTCAAGTTCGATCCTCAGCCGATTCCAATCGAAGAGGTCGAACCAGCGAGTGAGATCGTGAAGCGGTTCAACACCGGCGCGATGTCCTTTGGTTCGATCAGTAAGGAAGCCCACGAAACATTGGCGATTGCGATGAACCGGCTCGGCGGCAAGAGCAATACCGGTGAAGGCGGTGAAGATCCTGATCGGTTTACGCCGCTGCCGAACGGCGATTCGAAGAACAGCTACATCAAACAGGTGGCGTCAGCGCGATTCGGCGTCACCGCCCATTACCTGGTCAATGCGCGCGAACTCCAGATCAAGATGGCGCAGGGGGCCAAGCCTGGTGAAGGCGGTCAGCTACCGGGCCACAAGGTGGACGAGAATATCGCCAAGTTTCGTTATGCGACACCGGGTGTCCAATTAATTTCCCCCCCGCCACACCATGACATCTATTCAATCGAGGATTTAGCCCAGTTAATCTTTGATTTGAAGAATTCTAATCCGGATGCCGGCGTGTCGGTGAAACTGGTCGCAGAAGTCGGTGTCGGTACAGTCGCGGCCGGGGTGGCCAAAGCCCATGCCGACAAAGTGCTGATCAGCGGCGATTCCGGTGGCACTGGCGCCTCCCCGCTTGCTTCCATTAAATATGCAGGGATTCCCTGGGAGCTTGGGTTGGCGGAGACGCACCAGACGCTGGTCCTCAATGATCTGCGCGGGCGTATACGTGTCGAGACCGATGGCCAGATGAAGACTGGCCGTGACGTGGTCATCGCCACGTTGCTGGGCGCGGAGGAGTATGGGTTTGCGACGGCGCCCCTAATCGTCGAAGGCTGTATCATGATGCGCAAGTGTCATTTGAATACCTGTCCTGTGGGGATTGCCACGCAAGATCCAGAACTGCGGAAGAAATTCAACGGGAAACCGGAACACGTGGTCAACTATCTGTTCTTCGTGGCCGAAGAAGCACGGCAGCTGATGGCCAACCTCGGGTTCCGCACGATCAATGAAATGGTCGGACGCGTTGATAAGCTTACCATCACCACGGCCGTCGATCACTGGAAAGCGAAGGGATTAGATCTCACGCCGCTGCTGACGGTTCCCGATGTTCCGGCGAGTGTGCCGCGCCATTGCGTGCAGACGCAGGCTCATGGCCTCGCCGACATTCTCGACAACAAGCTGGTCGAACTTTGCAGCCTCGCTATTGAGAAAGGTGACAAGGTGCAGCTCGAGCTGCCGATCAAGAATGTGAACAGGACCACGGGCACGGTGCTTTCAAGCAAGATTGTAAAGAAGTATGGACCGGATGGATTGTCTGAGGATACGGTCTCGATCAAGTTCACCGGCTCGGCCGGGCAATCGTTCGGTGCGTTCCTCGCGAAGGGCATCACGCTGACATTAGAAGGAGAGTCCAACGATTATATCGGGAAGGGATTATCCGGCGGCAAGATTATTGTCTTCCCGCCGAAACACATTCTTTATAATCCGGAAGAGACGATCTTGGTCGGCAATACCTCGCTCTATGGGGCGACGCAAGGCGAAGCCTATTTCTATGGTATGGCGGGCGAACGATTTGCTGTTCGGAACAGTGGAGCACATTCCGTTGTGGAAGGCACGGGCGATCATGGCTGCGAATACATGACCGGGGGTGTCGTCGTCGTGCTTGGGAGGACAGGCCGTAACTTTGCGGCCGGTATTTCCGGCGGTATTTCCTTTGTGTTGGACGATGCCGGAGCGTTCCCGAGCCGATGCAACACCGGCATGGTTGAGCTGGAATCAGTTATGATGAAAGAGGACAAGCAGTTGCTCCACAGCTTGATCACGAAACATTTCATGTACACCGGGAGCCGAAGAGCCAAACAAGTGCTTGATGCGTTCGAGACTACCTTGTCGAAGTTTGTGAAGGTGATGCCGGTCGATTACAAACGGGTCATGGAAGAGCGAAAGCGGAAGGCGAGTGCGGTGCACTAGCTGGTGAGGAGAAAGGGGAGAGGGGAGATCCGACCAGAGTGAAGCGCGCGTCTTGCGTGCGGAGGGTTGGGAGGGTGAGATTGAGGTTTTTTGATCAACAGCCGACAGATAATTTGAAGGAGACAATCTAAGCAGCCATGGGTGATCCGAAAGGATTTATGAAATATGCCCGTGAGGGCCCGAAGCGTAAGCCGATCGAGTTACGTGTGCTCGATTGGAAGGAGATGTATGAACCGATCTCCGAGGACAAGCTGAAGGCCCAGGGCGCGCGTTGCATGGATTGTGGAGTGCCGTGTTGCCAAGGTCACACCGGCTGTCCCGTCGTGAATCTAATTCCCGAATGGAACGATCTGGTCTATCGCGGCCGCTGGAAAGATGCGCTCAAAGCGTTGCACACCACGAATAACTTTCCCGAGTTTACCGGGAGACTTTGTCCCGCTCCCTGCGAAGGGGCCTGTGTGCTGGGCATTAATGAAGATCCGGTTTCCATCCGTATCATCGAATGGAACATCGTCGATCGAGGCTTCAGTGATGGCTTTGTGACCCCTGTCCCACCGGTCGTCACGACGGGGAAGACCGTCGCAATTGTTGGGTCTGGGCCTGCCGGACTTGCCGCTGCTCAACAGTTGGCGCGAGCCGGCCATGAGGTGACGGTCTTTGAAAAGTCCGATCGAATCGGCGGGCTGCTCCGCTATGGTATTCCCGACTTCAAGATGGAGAAATGGGTCATTGACCGTCGGTTAGAGCAAATGAAGGCCGAGGGCGTGAAGTTCAAAACTGGCGTCACGGTCGGCAAAGACATCACCGGTGAGCAGTTGCGCAAGCAGTTCGATGCTGTCGGCTTGACGATGGGTGCTGAACAGGCGCGCGAGTTGCCTATTCCTGGCCGTGAACTCAAAGGCGTGCATCTCGCAATGGAATATTTGACACAGCAGAATAAACGCACAGCTGGTATCTCCGTGACGGACGAGCCGATTACCGCGAAGGGTAAACGGGTGGTCATCATCGGCGGAGGCGATACGGGATCTGACTGCCTAGGGACCGCACACCGTCAAGGCTGTGTCGAAGCCCATCAATTTGAGTTGTTACCGGAACCACCATCACAACGGGCTCAGTCGACTCCATGGCCACTTTGGCCGATGCAGCTACGCACGTCCCACGCCCACGAAGAAGGCTGCGATCGGCAATGGAGTGTATCGACCTCCAAGTTTTCTGGCCACAATGGTCATGTCACGAAGTTGCACGCGCATCGGGTGCAGTTCGAGAACGGGAAGTTTACCCCTATTCCCAACAGTGATTTTGAGATGAATACGGATTTGGTCCTACTCGCCATGGGGTTTACCGGTCCTGTGAAGAACGGCTTCCTTGATAGTTTAGGCGTGAATTATGATGCGCGTGGCGCCGTGGCGGTCGACGCGAACTTCATGACCAACCTCGACGGTATCTTTGCCGGCGGCGATACCAAACGCGGTGCCTCACTCATCGTGTGGGCCATTGCCGAAGGCCGGAAAATGGCGGCAGGGGTCGATAAGTATCTGCAGGCCAATCGATCTGCAAAAAAGGCTGTGTCCTGAACTGACTGGTTAGTAAGTCACCTTTCTCTCAAGCGCAATCCACTACTGAATTCCTTCCGCTACTGCGGCTACTGATGCCAGTAGCGTCTTATCAGATCAGAGCTTCCTCTGCAACTGAACTAAATGGTTCGGCCAATTCCGCCTGGGTTTCAGGTAGCTCCGTAATCCGTCTCGTTTGTCTCATGGCCTCGCTCATTTTGTTCACCATTTATGTAGTGGCTTCAGTGACGCCATGCTACCACGTATCCCGTTGTCCGAATTTCCGCAGCTCCCTCTCCTTGGTGGTGAGACAAGAAATCTTTCAGATTAACGGGAGCTGTTGAGCGGACCTTCGATCTCAACTGCGGAATCCGTGCCTCAGCAGTCCGCTGATGGGTAGGACCTTCCGTCATTTGTGGTTAAGTGACAAAGGCAGCAAGATCCAAAACAGGCAGTAACCACATGAAATCATGGATGAATTGTCATGCTATTGGTCATATTCAACGTTTTATTTGGGGCACTCAATGGCTTATCTCCCCTTCTTTGGATGATTCATAATCCATACCTTGGAGTTATAGAAGAAAAATCTCAAGAGGGATAGGTTAGTCAAAGCGTTGTACCGAAATGGACGGTAAAAACCTGAATGGATCTTGCTGAAATCATTAGAGAAGAAGGGAGTGCCGATGGAAGAGCATGTTAGCATTGGATCCAATGTGCGCCTCGGAAAAAATATTAAATTTTCGAAGTTTATCAATATCTATGGTTGTGAGATTGGAGATGAGACAAAAATCGGAGCATTTGTAGAAATCCAAAAAAACGCAGCCATTGGGAAACGCTGCAAGATTTCCAGCCATACTTTTATCTGTGAGGGAGTGTCGATAGAGGACAACGTATTCATCGGCCACAATGTGACCTTCATTAATGACACGTATCCTCGTGCAACAACTCTTTCTGGAGAGCTTCAAACCGAGAAGGATTGGAGAGTCGAATCTACTCTAGTCAAGCGAGGGGCATCTATTGGGTCCGGAGTGACGATTCTAGCCAATGTGATCATTGGGGAGGGGGCTCTAGTAGGGGCAGGGAGCGTAGTAACAAGAGATGTACCTCCTTTCAGTGTTGTAGCAGGAAATCCTGCTAGAATTATCAGGATATTTCCAGCTGAAAAGGAGAATCTGCATGCAAGTACCGTTTCTTGACCTGAAGGCTCATCATGCAGCTATTCGTGACGAGATTACTTTGGCAATCAACGAGGTCATTGACGCGAATGCATTTGCTGGAGGGCCATTTGTAGAACGGTTTGAAGAAGAATTCGCAAAATTCTGCAAAGTCCCTTATTCGCTTGGTGTTGGAAATGGAACTGATGCCCTATGGTTTGCGCTCCTTGCGCTGGGTGTTGGACCAGGCGATGAAGTAATCACGACGCCGATGACATTTATGGCTACCGCAGAGGCGATCAGTTTTTGCGGAGCAAGACCGGTGTTTGTCGATATTGATCATGAGACCTATACGATGGATGCTGCCCAACTTGAACGGGCAATCACACCTAAGACGAAGGCCATCATTCCCGTTCACTTGTATGGTCAGCCTGCAGATATGGATCCAATCCTTGCGATTGCCAAGCAACATAGTGTTCCAGTGATCGAGGATGCGTGCCAAGCTCATGGGGCCGAATATAAGGGGAAGATGGCAGGCAGTATTGGGCAAGTCGGGTGCTTTAGCTTTTACCCTGGGAAGAACCTTGGCGCTTTGGGCGAGGCCGGTGGAATTGTTACTTCAGATGAGCGTTTGCAACGGACTATGCAGGTGTTGCGAGATCACGGCCAAGCAAAAAAGTATCATCATACCATGATAGGGTGGAATGGCCGGATGGATGGAATTCAGGGGGCAGTGCTTAGGGTAAAATTGAAGCGTCTGGCGACTGCAAATGAGGCGCGACGAACCAATGCTCGATATTATGAGAAGTTATTGGCGAACGTGAAATCAGTGGTCATTCCTAAAGAGGCCAAGGATCGCAAGCATGTCTATCATGTTTATGCCGTTCGTGTGCCCCAACGCGATCAAGTTCTGAAGCGTCTAGCAGATCGCGGAATTGGTTGTGGGGTGCATTATCCCATTCCGGTGCATCTTCAACCTGCGTATCAATTCCTTGGGTATAAGATGGGGGATTTCCCGGTAACAGAAAAATGTGCAAGTGAATTTTTGTCTTTGCCGATGTATCCAGAACTGGCATTTTCCCAAATTGAACAGGTAGTCCATGAGCTCGAAGGTGTGACAAAATAGCAACCGGGGTGCGGTGTGAACTGTGCGATAAACCGTTCTTAATTTGACTAGATCACATAAGAACGCCAATGGTTTCGACAAAAAGTCCACGTAGCCGTTTCTTGATTCAGCTTCAATATCCGGTTAGTGAATAGGAGAGATGGGGAAAAGGAGGTTCTGCTCCAGATGATGACTTCTTTGTTGAGGAGAAGGACTAGTCGACTTATGGGCTTTCCTCACTCTACGGATGGGGATGAGGTGAGCAGTATTTGCCGTGAAGAGTTGTTCAAGTATCTGTTGGCGAGCGAACGTATACGATCAGAGAAGTCGGGCAGTTCGTTTCAGTTACTATTGATAATGCTGGTGGTTCCTGAAGAAGGAACGTTGGTACGGATGGACGAGAGTGTGGCCCACAGCCTCTTTTCGGTGTTGAGGGATTGCCTTCGGGGAACGGATTACACTGGATGGTATCAGGATCGATTTCTTATTGGCGCCGTATTAACTGCAATGAGAGGACGTGAAGTAGAAGAAATCTCTCGGCAGGTTGAAAGGCGATTCCTTGAAGCTTCACAGGAACGTTTGTCTGGAGATGATTGGAGCAAGCTTCGTGTTCGCATCTGTCGACAATCCGAGGTAGAAATAGGACACGTTTGGGGGGAAGCATATAATTCGTGAGGTTGGAGGATATTTCTGTGTTTCTCATATGTGCGGGCGAACAATTACGCGATGGAGATCTATCATGATTAGATTGGGAGTTGTCGGGTACGGGTACTGGGGGCCCAATATTGTGCGGAACTTTTTGGCACACTCAGACTGTCAAGTCGTTGCCGTATGTGACAAAAATCCCGCTGCATTAGCACGAGTATCTTCTCGCCATCCAGGTGTTCGCACCGTAATCGATGCTGACGAAATAATCGGCTCTTCTGAGATAGACGCCGTGGCGATTATTACTCCAGTCTCGTGGCACTATCCGTTGGCAAAAAAAGCACTCGAAAATGGGAAGCACGTATTTATTGAGAAGCCCTTCACTGCGACATCGGCACAAGCAGAAGAGCTCATCGAGATTGCAGAACGAAAAAACCTACAAATCATGGTAGATCATACTTTTTTGTTTACTGGAGCTGTTCGGAAGATGAAACAGCTCATTGATGAGGGTGCGCTAGGCCCACTCTACTATTACGACTCGACACGTGTGAATCTTGGGTTATTTCAACATGATGTTAACGTGTTGTGGGACCTTGCCCCACATGACTTGGCTATTATGGACTATCTCATTGGATTAAAACCTGAACTCGTCGTGGCTACAGGTCGGGCTCACGTGAATACTCTGGAAGATGTAGCCTATCTAACGATCTATTTCCCTGGAAGCGTCATCGCCCACATTAATGTGAATTGGCTTTCTCCGGTTAAGGTACGCACGACCCTAGTCGGAGGGCAGCGGAAAATGCTTGTGTGGAATGACCTGGATCCAACGGAAAAGATCAGGGTATATGATAAGGGAGCGGATGTGCGAACAGAACAGGGGGTCCATCAACTCCTCGTCAGTTATCGGAGCGGTGATATGTGGGCCCCAAAAATTGAAGAGCTAGAGGCGTTACAAGTCGAGACCCGGTATTTTTTGGACAGTGTGACGAATGGAACCAAACCATTCAACGATGGACATGCTGGCCTACGAGTTGTGAGGCTTTTGGAAGCTGCGGAGCAGTCTCTCAAACAACATAAAGAAATTGCATATGCCGGTGGTCGTTGATTTACACCGAGAACCAAGTTCCTTTTCCGAGTAAGAAAACCTGAGGATTTAACGATTGTGGATTATGTGTCGGAGCGAGTATGACACAGACATTGAGTGCCGATAATATGACAACGACCCAACGTCCGTTGTTCAGCCGAGGATTGTTCAAAGAGGCCATAATTAGGGAACGGCGGCGGACAGACAGATCCGGTTCGGCGATGATTCTGTTAACTGTGAGACTTGACAAGGAATCGCATTCAGATACTACGGATACTTGGGAAACAATCGGTGCTGCATTATCGGCGGTATCATCGGAAATTGATATTCTTGGCTGGGTGGAGCCTCATAGTGAAATTGGGATCATTCTTCCTGAGATTTGTGTGGGAAGCTTGGGCCCCGCTTGTGAATCGTTCGAAGCCAGAGTCCGAAAAGAATTGAGTGTTCGTCTTGATGAAACGATCACTTCAAAAATGTCTATTCGATTGCGGATTTATCCAGAACCCCAACCATTGACGGAAGATGAAATTCCAGCCATTGACCCACTTCTCTTTCCAGATCTCCATTCGACTCAGAGCATGAGAATGTGGTTTGAGACTGTTAAACGTGGAATGGACATCGTAGGCAGTTTTGCTCTCATCGCTGTCCTGTCGCCACTTCTGATTTTGATCGCTGGGCTGGTTAAGATGTCATCCCCGGGACCCATTCTGTTCCGGCAGGTCAGAATTGGGCAAATGATGAAGCCCTTCATGATCTGTAAATTCAGAACCATGTACACCAATGCCGGTCATGGAATTCACCACGATTATGTGAAGTGGTTTATCACATCCAGCGATAAGGAGACGGGTGAAAAGCACACGAAGAATCAGATATTTAAATTGACGAGTGACCCACGTATTACGCCAATAGGGCACTTTCTCAGAAAGACGAGCCTCGACGAGCTCCCACAGCTTTGGAATGTGTTGGTGGGAGAAATGTCGCTGGTGGGGCCGAGACCTCCACTGTGGTATGAGTTGCAGCAGTACAAACCGTGGCATCGACATCGGGTACTTGAGGCCAAGCCTGGTGTGACTGGGCTTTGGCAAGTATCAGGGAGAAGCCGAACGACTTTTGATGAGATGGTGCGGCTGGACCTTCGGTATGCTAGGCAACAGTCGTTATGGGCAGATATTAAGATTCTGTTTGCAACACCCATGGCTGTGATTTCCGGCAAAGGGGCATGCTAAGCGGTAGAAATCCTTTCGCCACGACTTCGCATTTTTCACCCAGCGGGAAATCCCACGTGCTTCGGACAGATCAAGACGGGTTTTCTGAGCTTTACCGGACGAGCGCAGTGTAGGTGTATGACCTATCGCTATGAGGATTCGCACCTTTTTCCCTCACTGGTTGATGACAAGCTAGATCAGTGAAGTTTCGGTATTACGTGCCAATAATGGAACCCAAGGCTACAACGGTTTTTAATCCTATGGTCAACACGCACTGGACCACGCGTTCCGAGGTCAATCACGCATGTTTGATCTTTTTGGTTGCCGCAATCCTCCTAGGGTTTCATGAGTCACTCTTTGATGTATTAGAAATCTCCCTTAACAGCGAGAATGCGCAACATTATTCACACATCTCACTAATTCCGTTCTTGTCTTTGTATTTTATCTATCTAAAGCGAGAGGCTATTTCCCACGATCTTCGATGGAGCGTTTGGCCTGGCTTGGCCGTTATAGCCACTGGAAGTATAGTTCATTCATTGGCGGTCTCGCCCACAAGTGATCAGATCGATAGCTTCATTCCGCACATCCTTGCAATGGTCTTGATGGTCTGGGGGAGCTTTCTTTTTTGTTATGGAGTTCAATCCACACGCGCGGCATCCTTTGCGCTTGGATTACTCCTCCTGCTCATTCCCATACCGTCATATCTCCTCAATGGCATTGTAGGGTTTCTACAACAAGCTTCAGCAGAAGTTTCTGCGAGTCTATTCTCGCTGCTCGGTGTCCCCGTTCATCGTCAAGACTTCACATTTGCCCTCTCAAATTTTACGATCGAAGTGGCTGAGGAGTGTAGCGGGATTCGATCAGCACTGGCACTTCTTATTACGAGTCTGATAGCGGGACAGTTGTTTCTTAGATCTGTTTGGGGGAAAACAATGTTGGTGTTCGTTGTGGTGCCGCTGGCCATTATTAAGAATGCATTTCGCATTGTTGGGCTAGCACTATTAGCTAACTACGTCGACCCTCGGTTTATTACGGACAGTGCGCTCCATCGAAATGGTGGAATCCCGCTCTTCCTCCTAGCACTGATAGTACTCTTTACCATTGCGTGGTTATCGCGAAAGCTCGAAGATCGAATACGACCAGTCTGATCTATTTTAAAACTATCACCGTTTTTGGGGTGATGTCGGTTACTGCAGGACATCCGGCTGGGTTTTAAGCAGCTTGGCAAATCGCGTCTTATCGATGGCTTTCTCATACGCTTCCTCGGGTGCAATCCACTTCTTCGTGAGCAAGTCCTGAATCGCATCATCCAGGGTTTGCATGCCGACGTTTTTCCCTGTCTGCATGAGCGAGGCGATCTGAAATGTTTTGGCGTCTCGGATGAGATTGCTGACAGCAGGGGTACAAACCAAGATCTCCAGTGCAGCACAACGCCCCTTTTGGTCGATGCGCTTGAAGAGGTTCTGTGCCACCACCACACGGAGCGCTGTCGAGAGGGTATTCCGAATCTGAGGTTGCTCAGAGGACGGAAAGACTTCGATGATGCGGTCGACGGTCTTGGCGGCATTCTCCGTGTGCAGTGTTCCAAATACCAAATGTCCGGTCGCTGCTGCCTCCACAGCCAATGAAATGGTCTCAAGATCGCGCATTTCGCCGACGAGGATGATATCGGGATCCTCACGGAGGGCTCCGCGTAAGGCTGAACCGAACGTGACCGTGTGTAAGCCGATCTCACGATGATTGACGATGCAGTTTTTGCTCTGGTGAACGAACTCAATCGGGTCCTCAATAGTCAGGATGTGGTCCTTCCGATGACGATTGGCATAGTCGACCAATGCTGCCAAAGTCGTCGACTTTCCACTGCCGGTGGGGCCTGTGACCAGCACCAGCCCTTTTCGCAACATCACCGCACGAGTGAGCACAGGGGGTAAGCCTAACTCTTCCGACGAGAGGATCGTGGTAGGAATCTTCCGAAACACCGCACCCATCCCGTGCTTGTGGTTGAAAAAATTTGAACGGAAACGCGCGACACCGGGAATTTCATAACCGAAATCCACATCACCTGTCGCCTCGAACACGTCCTTCTTCGGACTTGGTGTGATCTCGTAGAGCATCGAATGAAGCACCTGGTTGTCGAGTACGGCAGCACCCGGCAGACGTTCCAATTCGCCGTGGACGCGAAAGATTGGGACTTGCCCCGCAATCAGATGAAGATCCGATGCACCGCACTCAATCATCAAATGAAACAGTTCATCAATCTTCGACATGTGTGCAGTCTCCTCGTACCGTAGTATACGGATTCTTGGCCAATCGACAAACGAAACGCTGATCTTGGACGCGCTCGCGATGACCTAACCTGACATTCCGCTGTCAGCGGAGAGACGGTGTTGCTTAATGACTATGCAGTTTGGGCGGTGGTACTCATAGTTGGTGAGGGCTGATGGCAGGTCTGATGTCTTGCGTACGAGAAAAGGTTTTTCATCCTTCACCGTCAAGACAGGTCAGTTTGAAGGGGCTGTTTTCGTGAGGGGTGTTTGCTTAATTCTGAGAAGGAGAGAGGTGCCGGATTAACCAATCAGCAATGAGTTGCGTCATTCGTGTAAAGTCTTTTCCCTTTGTAAATTGATGATCAGCGCCCGGTAAGATCTCAAGGTGTTTCTTGCCCTGGAGTGTATCATAGAGCTGTTGGCTTTGATGGAGCGGGACATGTTCGTCTCTGTCGCCTTGCACAATGATGGTGGGAGCAGTGATCGACCGTGCGGGGTCGTAGGCGATCTGATGCAGACAATCCTCGTAAAAGGCATAGCGCAGTCTGATGCGATCTGAGCCACCCATGATATTGGGGATCGTATCGGTTTTCTTCCAGCGTGCGAGTTCCTCGTCCCCGAACTCTAAGCGTAATTCTTCGGCAAAATCGACGACCGGGCATTTCAATGCGAGACAGGCAAGGTCTGCCCGTCGAGAAGCAGTGAGAATGGCGACCAAGCCACCGAAGCTGGAGCCCATCAAGCTCAAATGGCGATAGCCTTTTTCTTTCATGAGGTCGATCGCGGTGTTCGCTTGTGCAACCGCTAACGTGGTCGTGATCTTTTCAAAGGGACCTTGGCTTTCACCCTGCCCGAAGAAGTCGAAACAGCATGTCGCGATCTGTCGATCGAGCAACATCCTTGTCAGCGCCTTGTTGGTCGAGCTGGTTTTTGAAGAAAGAAACCCATGGCACAGGATCGCGATTCGGTCTGTGCCGCCATCGGGAACAGACAAGATGGCAGCCACCTGGTTCCCTCGAGGGTCGAGAAAGGAGGATCGTTCTTCCATAGACCGAGATTGTAGCAAAATCACAAGTGAAGAGCTGATGGATTGTTGAGGAAGGTGCCGGAGAAGGTTTATGCGGTCAGCTTCAGTTCATGCGGCGGAATTTGTGTGGTGGCGAGCGTCTCTGGTTGCTTCGACCAGACTGTCGCGAGCTTCACGGAGAACAGGACCAAGCTGGTGAGCAGGAGCCCGAAACAGGTCCATGTTGCAACTTGGATGGAGATGGAGGTGAACGGCACATTCCAGGTCAGCGCGGCGAGGATCCCTAGCCCCATCATTCCTAGACCCAGGGTGCTGATCTGAATTGTTCTGCCTCGATCCATGATGGCCGTCAGCTGTTCGACGTAAGCGCCACGCTTCTTGATGCTGGTAACACGGGCGGCTGCAAGCGTCAATGGGATGAGATAGGAGAACAGGCCCATGACGGCATTCATGAGAAAACCGACGAAAGCCATATGGGTGTAGACAGCTAAGTGGAGTTTTCCGTAGGGCAGCGCCGGTGGGCTGGAGAGATTATTGACGCCGATCAGAATTCCCAAGACAATCGTAAAGAGGAGAAAGAACACACCGATCATTAGGTGATCTGACGCAGCGCTTCCGTTGTGTGCTGAGCTGAGCCATGTTTTCAACAGATTGCCGACAAAGAGGCTCAGGGCAATCACGAGCATGACACCAGCGGTCATTTCAAGCGGAACGAACGAATTCAGAAATCCTCCCATTAAGACGATGAGACCGATCGGCATCAAGAGGATGGTAATGTTCTGTAATTGTGAACTGAACAATGGACGGTTCCATACCCTCGGCAATATCTGACTCGCTATTCCTATGACGGTCAAGACGATAAAGCCGAGCAGAATGGAATGGATGTGCGCGAGGCGCAGATGGCCATAGGATTCTGGAGCAAGTCGCAAGGCAAGAATCCCACCACAGATTACTCCGCCGAGTAAACCGATGAACGCCAGGCCGTCATACCATGATGGCCTGATCGAGCAGGCCTCATTCTGCTTGGCCTGTATCCAAATCGTATACATGAGGGCGAGAAATGCTCCCATAATGACAAGGCCAGCGGCTCCCACCAATATGGACTGATGGAGCCAGAATCCCACCAGCATTCCGACCAGGCCACCGTTGAGAGCCCAATAGGTGAGAGGATGGACACCTCGGTTCTTGAGGGGGCTCGATCCCAAGGAGTGGCTCAGCGCGAGGAGGCCCCCGAGGATGATCGGCACGACTCCACCGACTAATGTCGCATGGACATGCAGCGCCCTCACCCATGGTGGGAGGGGGGTCTCACGGACCATTCCGACCAACATCGCCAGACCCAGAATCGAGGAGAGTACGAGCCATCCAAACCCGGTGAGAAGAATAGTGATGGGGGGGGAATGCCGAAGGACCATGGTGTGTCTTACCGTTCCAGGAAGTAAAAATGATCGGTTGGACCATGGCCATGGCCGATCGCCAACCCGTGCCTGATCGCTTCGGTCATGTACGACTTCGCCGCTTGGGCTGCATCGAGGACCGAGCGCCCTCGTGCCAAATGGGCTGCCAGGGCTGAGGCGAAGGTGCAGCCGGTGCCATGGGTATGCGGCGTGTCGATAAACTCTCCCTTGAGGACGTTGAAAAACCGTCCGTCGTACAGTAAATCTGTAGCCCGTTCACTGAGCAGGTGTCCTCCCTTAATGAGCACGTGCTTGCACCCGAAGCCGTGGATGACCTTCGCGGCTCGTCTGGCATCGGCCAAGGACGTAATCCCAATACCGGAGAGCTGCTGCGCTTCATGCACATTCGGCGTCACGACCAGGGCCAGAGGAAAGAGTTGGGTCTTCATTGCCTCGATGGCCTCAGGCTGCAGGAGGGAATAGCCGCTTTTCGAGATCATGACCGGGTCGACCACGAGATTGACGACGTTCTGAGGCGTCAATAGTTTTACGACGACATCGATAATGGCCGTGGACGACAGCATGCCGGTCTTCACGGCAGCCACTTCGAAATCGTCGAAGACCGCGTCGAGCTGTGACGCGACGATGGCCGGTGGTAATTCGAAGACAGCGGTCACTTCTTCGGTGTTCTGTGCGGTGACTGCCGTGATCACGGACATTGCGAAGACGCCGTTGGCAGACATGGCTTTGATATCGGCTTGAATTCCGGCGCCACCGCCGGAGTCCGATCCGGCAATGGTCAGGACTTGTTTCACAGTGTGCGGCATAGCGTATCCTCTAGGGAGTAGTCGGGGCTGGTTGTGACGTTGGCTCAACCTTGAGTCCGTCAATGGTGAACGACGCACCCCGTCTCGGTGATTGTTCGTGAAAGTGAAGACTGAACTGTGAGGCTGTGGCTTCACCGGTAGCAGTAAACGTCAGGAGTGCTCGTTGCTTTCGCCGAGGGGAAAGTTCCAATCCTCGTGTGCAGAGGCTTTCACGATTGTTCTCGACCTCTTGGCGCCAGACCGTCCCATGATCATCCTGCAACACGGTGTCTTGAAGATGGCACAAAATCTTAAGGTCTCGTGGAAAACGGTTTTCAATCGTCAGATCCACCTTCGCGCGCCTGTCCTGCTGCCTGATTGTGTGCACCACGAGCTCGTAGTATTCATTTCGATGTAAGCCGAGACCGATTGGCGCTGGCGAGTTCTGTGTATTGGTGGACTGAACCACCGGCTGTGGTGGTTCTTCTTTCTTGGAGAACTGCCCGAGCGGTCCTGTCTTGGGAAGCATGCCACGCGCAGCGCCGATCATCTGTACGTTCGAAGGATTGATCAGTCTGGCCGTGATTTGCAGGGTGTCAGGGCCTTCGACATAGGTTCCACTGATGAACATATCGGCTCCTAGAGTCTTCGCGGCTTGCTGAGCGGCTTTGGCATGGCCTGGATCGATGTGCTCGATACGCAGGGTCTTCAATGTGGTGTGGAGGAGGGTACGCTCGATCACCGTTAATTCACCGGCCAATAAGAGATGGGTTCCGATTTCCTCCGCCAGAAACTGTCCGAGGGGAGTGGTCAGTCCTTTCGAGTCGGTGAAATCAAGGAGAGCCACGCGGTGTTTTTTAGCTTTCATGGCCCCCGCAGTCACTTCTTCCGTGAATTGTTTGAGACCCTCCTCGTAGGTTGCAGCACGAGACGAAGGTGTGTAAGCAAGCGTGACCATGAGGCTGAACAACGTCAAGGCGATGGTGAGCATAGGCATGAAATGATGTCATTATACCTGGAGTAGTGCAGGAGTCTAGCGGGCCGAAAAAAGATGTTGATGTTTTAAGATCCGCAAGAACCTTCGGCTGCTCGGCTTTTGCTGCGTCAAAATACTCTGAGGGCATCTCGTACGGTGGATACGCCCATTTACGCATACAGCGTGACATTGTTCTCTCACGTGAGTTCTTGACTTCGCTCTGGCGAAGCAATAGGATGGCTTTAAATAGTTCCAAAAGGAAAACTAGGGTTCCGGCTCTCATCCGGTAAGGGAGTGTCTGGTCCAAGAGTTTTCGGCCTCTCATAACGAGGCTCCACGGAGGGATAAAAACCCGGGAGATCATGTACTAAGGTACATGGCCTTTTGGGAATTTAACCCTCTCGCTAAGGAGACCTCGTGATGCATCTCCATCACATAGTTCTTTCAGTACGGCATCAATCAGACCTTGGGTCTGGACAGAAAGGTCTGTCATGTCACTGAAAGAAGCTTCAGATGCGGCTCGACCTGATGCCGCCGAGAGTACTCCCGAGACGCCCCACCGCACTC
>CAZOHW010000007.1:0-28387 GCA_964579525.1 uncultured Nitrospira sp.
CTCCATCGCAGAAGCCTTGCCCACGGGCGACGGAGCAGACATTCTGCGGAAGCTCATGGATACGTCGTATTTGATCTTACGCGATCATCCTGTCAATGATGAACGGATCGCGGCTGGGAAAAAGCCGGCCAATTGTGTCTGGCTCTGGGGCGAAGGACGAGCCGTCCTGTGGCCGAGCCTGACGGAAAAATATCGTGTGACCGGCGCGGTCGTGGCTACCAGTGATGTGCACCGCGGGGTGGGCATCTGCGCCGGCCTCGATGCCGCAGAGCCTGATCGTCTGGCGGGGGGAGATCTTCGGACCAAGGCGAAGGTGGCGCTCGAGGAATTTGCCAAGAAGGATTTTGTGTACGTTCATGCCGGACTGACCGATGAAGTGGTGCATGGCACCGACATCAAAGCGAAGGTTAGCGGCATTGAGGAATTCGACCGCGATCTCGTGGGCCCCTTGGTAGAAGGACTCGGCAAGCAAGGGCCCTATCGGTTCCTCGTGGTCTGCGACCATGGCGAGGGAGTTCAGGGGCAGGCCTTTTATGCGTTCGGCCAAGGCGGCGGAAAAGGGAGCCCGGTGACGGGGCGCCGCTTTACCGAGCGGGACGCCCAGGCCGCCAAGACCTCCGCTCGCGATGCCACGAAGTTTGTCACCAAGTTCTTTTCAAAAGTCTGAGCCCCATGGCCTTGATCGTTCAAAAATACGGCGGCACGTCGGTCGGCACCATCGAGCGCATTCACCGCGTCGCCGATCGCGTGGTGCAGACGCAACGCGAAGGACACCAGGTGGTCGTGGTGCTCTCTGCCATGAGCGGCGAGACCGATCGGCTCATTAAGCTCGCCCACGAGGCCACCCCGAATCCTGACGACCGGGAACTGGACCTGCTGCTGTCGACCGGTGAGCGGGTGACGATCGCGCTCTTGGCAATGGAGTTGCGCGGACGCGGCATCAACGCCCGGTCCTTTACCGGCCGGCAAGTCGGCATCATTACGGACAGCGCCCACACCAAGGCCCGCATTGCCCGTGTCACGGCCGATCGGATCCGTGACGCGCTCGGTAAAGGTGTGATTCCGGTCGTGGCGGGTTTTCAAGGCATCAATGAACAGTCGGATGTCACGACGCTGGGCCGTGGCGGTTCGGACCTGTCCGCCGTGGCGCTGGCGGCTGCGTTGAAAGCGGATCGCTGCATCATCTTTACCGACGTGGACGGGGTGTATACGGCGGATCCCAACATCGTGCCGGCGGCAAGACGCATCGACAAGATCGCCTATGAAGAGATGCTCGAAATGGCGAGCCTCGGCGCCAAAGTCCTTCAGACCAGGTCCGTGGAGTTTGCGGCCAAGTTCAACGTCCCAGTGGAGGTGAATTCGAGCTTCAAAGAAGGAAAGGGGACCCTCGTGACGAAGGAAGACGCGGACATGGAAGCGGTGGCGGTGGCCGGGGTCACCGGAGATCGCAATCAAGCGAAGATTACGATTGTCGGCGTGCCGGACAAGCCGGGGATCGCCGCGCGGATTTTCGGCGCGGTCGCGCAGGCCAACATCAATGTCGACATGATCATTCAGAACATGAGCCAGGCGGCGCTGACGGATCTTTCCTTCACGCTGCCGCGTGCGGATCTGAAAAAAGCAGTGCCGATTATCCAGGCTGTGGCGAAAGACATTGACGCCAAGTCGGTGTCGGTGACCGAAGCAATTGCCAAGGTGTCGCTCATCGGGGTGGGGATGCGGTCGCATTCCGGCGTGGCGTCGAAGATGTTCGAGGTCCTCTCGCGCGAAGGGATCAACATCATGATGATCAGCACCTCGGAGATCAAAATTTCCTGCGTCATCGATGAAAAGTATCTGGAGTTGGCCATGCGGGCGCTCCATTCGGCGTTCGGTCTCGATCAGGGACCGTTAGGCGACCGGTCGGCCAAGCTAGGATGATGCTGCTGCCTCAGCAGGATGTTCAAAAAGGCCGTTCAGCGAGGCCGCAGCAAGCGAAGAGGCGAATCGTACTCTGTATCGTACGTTGAGTCTCTGAGCGATGCGAGAACGAAGCTGGCGGGCTTTTTCAATATCCTGAAGCCGAGTCTCGACAGATCAGCCGTCTACCTGGTACCCTCTCTTTCCATGGCTCGGAAACATTCATCGCGTCGGGCCTCCCGTCCATCAGAACGGAAGCCTGTTCCTGAATTGCGGTTGCCTGCCGATCGCATGGCCACGCTGGAAATTTATGACACGACGTTGCGCGACGGCGCGCAAGCGGAAGATGTGAGTTTCTCGGCGGAGGACAAAGTGCGTGTCGCCCAGAAGTTGGATGAATTGGGCGTGCACTATATCGAAGGGGGGTGGCCGGGCGCGAATCCGAAGGACATCGAATTCTTCCGGATGATCAAGACCATTCCGCTCAAGCACGCCACCGTGATCGCCTTCGGATCAACGCGGAAGGCCAGCAACTCCGTTCGCAAAGATCCCAACCTCCAGGCCTTGCTCGGCGCCGAGACGAAGACGATTACGCTGTTCGGGAAGACGTGGTCGCTGCACGTCACCGACGCGCTCGGGATTTCGCTGGCGAAAAATCTCGAACTGATCGGTGATTCCATCGCCTATCTGCGCGGCAAGGGGCGGCGGGTGTTTTACGACGCCGAGCACTTTTTCGATGGCTACAAAACCAATCCGGATTATGCCCTCAACACCATCCGTCAAGCGGTGGAGGCCGGGGCCGAACGGGTCATCCTATGCGACACCAACGGCGGGACGATGCCCTGGGAGATCAGGAAAATTTGTGAAATGGTGCAGCGCGAATGTCCTGTGCCGTTGGGCATTCACGCGCATAACGACTGTGAAATGGCCGTCGCCAACTCGCTCGTGGCGATCGAAACCGGCATTGTGCAAGTTCAAGGCACGATCAATGGGATCGGGGAGCGCTGTGGAAATGCGAATCTGTGCTCGATCATCCCGAACCTTGAATTAAAAATGAAGCGGCCGGCGTTGAGCGATCACTTAAGCCATTTGAAAGACGTGTCGGGATTCGTCACCGAAATCGCCAATCTGATGCCGAACAAACATCAGCCGTACGTCGGGGATTCGGCGTTCGCGCACAAGGGCGGAGTGCATATTCATGCAGTGCTGAAGAATCCTGCAACCTACGAACATATCGATCCGGCTCAGGTCGGCAATCGCCAGCGGGTGTTGGTCTCCGACTATGCCGGTCGGAGCGGCCTGTTGGACAAAATTGAGGCCTATGGGATTAAGCTTTCCAAAGACCACTCCAAGGTTCAGGAGCTGGTCGATACGCTCAAAGAACGAGAGAGCCAGGGATATCAATTCGAAGGGGCGGAGGGATCGTTTGAGTTGCTCATGCGCAAGGCCATGGGGAGCCATAAGCCCTCATTTCAACTGCTCGGCTTCCGGGTGATTGTTGAAAAGAAACAAGAAGATGGCGCACCTCTGAGCGAGGCCACTGTTATGGTGAAGGTAGGCGATGTCGTCGAACATACGGCGGCTGTAGGGGCCGGTCCGGTAAACGCGCTGGATCATGCGCTTCGTAAGTCCTTGGAAAAGTTCTATCCCCAGCTCAAGGAAGTCGAACTGCTGGACTATAAAGTCCGTGTGCTGGCTGCCAATAAGGGGACGGAATCCAAGGTCCGGGTCCTGATCGAATCCGGGGACCATAAGGACAAATGGGGAACGGTCGGTGTGTCCGAAAACATCATGGAAGCCACCTGGCAGGCGCTTGCCGACAGCATTGAGTACAAGCTGCTCGCAAGAGATTAACCCCTTCGGTTGTACCTTCCTGATATTTATTCTTGACAGGCTTCATAACCTCACGTAACTTAAGCAAAACTCGCTGCGCAACGAGAGAGGTGCAGGGCACAGCGCGGCGATATGCTGTAGTCGCGTAGGGGGGTGGCATGAGAAAGGCTGATATTGCAAATGAGATCTTCAAGCAGGTCGGCATTTCAAAAAATGAAGCGGCGGATATCGTCGAGCTTGTGCTCAATCTCCTGAAGTCTGTGTTGCAGAAAGGGGAATCAGTCAAGATCGCGGGGTTCGGCAATTTCGTCGTGCGGAGCAAGGGTGCGCGCAAAGGTCGGAATCCTCGAACCGGAGAAGAAATTGGCATTACGCCCCGTCGAGTCGTCACGTTCCGGCCGAGCCAAGTGTTCAAGAAGTACGTCAATTCGTAACATTGCTTCACCCACATCATCGACCGTACTATGAGGCCGGTCATGGGAACTGAGCCCAGGCTGGGGAGCAAGGTTTTTTATAAAATCGGAGAAGTAAGTCAACTGACGAAATTGCCGGCCTATGTGCTTCGTTTCTGGGAATCCGAGTTCAGCTTTCTCAAGCCCAAGAAAAGCCGAGGCAACCAGCGACTCTATGTGCAGCGGGACATCGAAACGGTCTTGGAAATCAAACGCATGCTCTATGAAGAGGGGCATACGCTTGAAGGGGTCAAGCGATATTGGGTGAGACGCGGCCGGGCGGCTTCCAAGCCCCTGCCGCCGAAAGAAGTGGCGAAAAAACTTCGAGGTGATCTCCAGGCCATCTTGAAAATCATCGACTCGCATTCTCGCTAGGTATTTCAAGCTTCCCCATTGCCTTTCGATGGACTCCCAAGGGACAATAGGCACACTGCTGGAACCAAACACGTCGGGGCGTAGCGCAGCCCGGTAGCGTACTCGCTTGGGGTGCGAGTGGTCGTGGGTTCAAATCCCGCCGCCCCGACCATTTCTAATAGCAGTGAGTGCGCGCCTTGCCATCACAAAGCTGCCTCGCGCAGCTTTTTTTGTGTTGAAGGACAGCCATGCGGATTCTTGTGACGAATGATGACGGTATCCAGTCTCCCGGTCTCGCGGCGCTGGCTGACGCCCTGTCCCCGCTCGGCGAAGTCTGGATCGTCGCTCCCGATCGCGAGCGAACAGCCGTCGCCCATTCGGTCACCTTACACAAACCCTTGCGGCTCCATCGCGTCGCTCCGCGCACCTTTTCGGTGAACGGCACTCCGGTCGACTGCGTGAACCTCGCCTTGCTGAATGTGATGCCGAAGCCGCCCGCCCTCGTGGTGTCGGGCATCAACAAAGGCGTCAACCTCGGAGACGACGTCATGTATTCGGGGACCGTGTCGGCGGCGATGGAGGGGACGATTCTCGGCATTCCGTCGGTGGCCGTATCCCAGGAAGGGCGCGAGGAATTCCGCTTTGCGGTCGGTGCGACCTATGCCGAACGAGTGGCCCGGCTCGTGCTCGATCGCGGGTTGCCGGAGGAAACCTTGTTGAACGTCAATATTCCGAATCGGCCGCAGCGGTTGATCAAGGGCGTCCGCATTACCTGCTTGAGCCGCAGGCGCTTCGAGAATCCAATCGTCGAAAAGCTCGATCCGCACGGGCGCAAATATTATTGGATCGCCGGCACGAGAATGTCGTGGAGCCGCAACAAAGATGCGGATCATGAAGCGCTCGAAGAAGGACTGGTGTCCATTACGCCGATCCATCTCGACATCACCCATTATGGCGTGCTCGATCAGTTTCGTTCCTGGGAGCCCATCATTAAGATGGGCGCAGGGCGGCTCGGGAAGCCAGGACCATTGCCGAGGCGGCAGAGGAGTTAGCATTGGTGGGCGGGCTTATCGAAGCGATCATCAGCGAACTCAGCCGGTTCGTCATCGCCTGCATTTCGAAGTTCGGGTATGGCGGCATTCTTTTTACAATGGCCGTGGAGAGCGCCTGCATTCCGCTGCCCAGCGAGATCATCATGCCCTTCTCCGGCTATTTGGTGACGACGGGGCAATTCACAATGCTCGGCGTGACACTCGCCGGCGCCGTCGGCAACGTCCTCGGCTCCATTGCCGCATACTACGCGGGCATCTGGGGCGGTCGTCCGTTCGTCGAACGGTATGGGCCATATTTCTTGGTGTCGCATCGCGATCTCGACATCGCCGACCGCTGGTTTCAGCGGTATGGCGAAGCGGCGGTGTTTTTCAGCCGCATGTTGCCGGTCGTGCGCACGTTCATTTCTTTGCCGGCCGGGATTGCCAGGATGAACTTCCCGCGTTTCGTGCTCTTCACCTTCGTCGGCGCATTACCTTGGTGCTGGCTTCTGGCCTATGTGGGAGTAAAGATGGGCGAGCGATGGGAAGACCTGCGGGAGTATTTCCATCAGTTTGACCTTGTGATCGGTCTTACACTGGTTGTCATCTTGGCATTCTTTGTGTGGTCGCACTGGCCCAAGCGTCGTGTCACGCTCCCATAGGTTGCCGGCATGCTCAAAATCTACAACACACTCAGCGGGAAAAAAGAACCGTTCGAACCTCTCGTGCCCGACACCGTTCGCATGTATGTCTGCGGGGTGACGGTCTATGACTACAGTCACATCGGCCACGCAAGGAGCGCGCTGGTGTTCGATGTGATCCGTCGCTATCTGGAATATTCCGGGTACCGCGTGGAATTTGCCAAAAACTTCACGGACATTGACGACAAGATCATCAAGCGGGCCAATGAGCAAGGCGTGTCATGTGACACCATCACCGCCACATACATCCAGGCTTATTATAATGACATGGGGAAACTGGGCGTGCGGCCGGCGTCGATTGAGCCAAAGGCGACGGAGCACATGGCTGATATCGTTCGGCTCACTGAAACGTTGATAGCCAAGGGATTGGCCTATCAAGTCGATGGCGATGTCTACTTTGAAGTTGCGAAATATCCCGATTACGGTCGGTTGTCGAAGCGGCGATTGGATGATCTCCAGGCCGGGGCTCGAGTCGATGTGGATGAACGGAAACGTCATCCGATGGATTTTGCCCTCTGGAAAAGCAGCAAGCCGGGTGAGCCAGCCTGGGACAGCCCCTGGGGACCTGGGCGGCCAGGCTGGCACATCGAATGTTCCGCGATGTCCATACGCCACCTTGGGGAAACCTTCGATATCCACGGCGGCGGGATGGATCTGATCTTCCCCCATCACGAAAACGAAATCGCGCAATCGTGCGGCGCAACCGGAAAAGAATTCGCGCGCTACTGGATTCATAACGGCTTCGTGCAGATCAACCAGGAGAAGATGTCCAAGTCTCTGGGGAACTTCTTCACGATTCGGGAGATCTTCGAGAAGTCGGAGTGGTCGGAAGAAGTCACAGGCGAAATCCTTCGTTACTTTCTCCTCTCGACCCATTACCACGGGCCGCTCGATTTTTCAGATCAAGCATTGAAAGAGGCGAAGCTGGCGCTGGATGGATTTTATGATCTCTTTAATCGGCTGTCGGAAGCGGGGCAGGGTTCGCCAGACACTGATGGGGAACTCCAGCTCGCAATTGGTTTTGCGGAAGGGACTTTCAGTAGAGGTATGGATGATGATTTTAATACGCCTGTGGCTTTGGCCGCGCTTCAGCAGTTGCGCGGCGAAATAAATACATTGATCCGGAAAGGAATATCAACTGAGGTGAGGAAGGAGGCAAGGAAAGAGTTCAGATCCCTCGGCAACGTGCTCGGATTGTTCCAGCTGGATACGTGGCAGTTCAATCCCGTATTCAGGAAGGATATTTCAAAAGAGCTAGGTTTTAGTGATACCGAGGTTCAATTAAAAGTAGATGAGCGAAATGAAGCGAGAAAGCGTAAAGATTTTAAGAAGGCCGACGAGATTCGTAAGGAACTCGCCTCTCACGGCATCATCATCGAGGACAAACCTGATGGCACCAGCCGATGGAAGCGATAATCAGCAGGAGATCCTCTATGGACTCCATGCGGTGCGAGAAGCGCTCAAAGCCGGCACCAGACCGCTGCAGCGGCTGCTGGTCATCAGGACCGACAAGCAGTTCTTTGACCTGGTGCAGCTCGCACGATCGCTTCACGTGCCGATCCACGTTCAACCGCTCGCCTCGCTGGATCGATTAGTGCCCGGCGGCAAGCACCAAGGGGTGGTCGCCTATGCCGCGGCCAAAGCCTACCAATCTGAAGAATCAATTCTGGCTCGGGCTGCTCAGAAGAATGAGCCGCCTTTGTTGGTCATCCTGGATGGCGTAGAGGACCCGCACAATCTTGGTGCGGTGCTGCGGACGGCGGAAGGTGCCGGCGTCCATGGCGTGTTTATTCCTGAACGGCGGGCGGCCGGGCTGACGTCGGTGGTTGCAAAAGTGTCTGCCGGTGCGATCGACCACATCCCGGTGGCGAGGGTGACCAATACGACGCGACTCCTTGAGACCTTGAAAGAAGCCGGTATCTGGATCTATGGGCTGGAACCGACGGCGACAAAGCTATTCACCGATGTCGATTTACGAGGCCCGGTCGGGCTGGTGTTTGGCGGGGAAGGGAAAGGCCTGAGGCCGGGAGTCCTTCAGCATTGCGATGAACGAATTCGCATTCCTATGAAGGGCCATGTCCAATCGCTGAACGTATCGGCCTCCGCCGCCGTGACGTTGTTCGAGGCTGTCCGTCAGCGTAGTCTTCCCGCTTAGCGAGCGGCACGTTAGCGAATTTTGAGAATGCCGCCCTGGATGGCCGTTTTCAGTAGTTGAGCGGTATTCGACACCCGCATTTTCTTCATCATGTTCGCGCGGTGAGCCTCGACGGTTTTCACGCTGATCTTGAGTCGCTGGCCGATTTCTTTGTTCTTGAAACCGGCCCAGATCAATTCCAGAATTTCCTGCTCGCGCGAGGTCAATGACTCCGGACGCTTCGTACGAGGAGGAGGCTCAAGGTCCGCCAGAGATTTCCGAGATCGTGGCTTTCCGACTGTCTTGGCCATGATGATCAGTTCTCCTTTTATCTGTTGTTGGTTCAGGTATACTGGAAAAGATTCGAGAAAGATTTCAGGTCATGTGTACGGAAACAATTATAGGGATGCTTGCTCAGGAATGTAAATGCAAGCATTTTGGCCCTAGTAGGGTTACTAATCCATAGGACTGTAGTCCTAGTCCCCCGGCAATTCCCTTCGGACGGTTACTAGGTTTCAAGGTGCCATCATGTTGTTCTTGTCCCTCAGTGTTGGTCTCTTCGGCGCTGTCATCGGCAGCTTTCTCAACGTCTGCATCCATCGTATCCCGCGCCATGAATCCGTGGCATGGCCCGGCTCTCATTGTCCGGTCTGTTCACACCCTATTGCCTGGTATGACAATCTTCCTCTGCTCAGTTATCTCATTTTATCCGGCCGCTGCCGGCATTGCGCCGTCCGGATTCCATGGCGGTATCCCGTTGTGGAAGTGTTGAACGCCATCGGCTATATCGGGCTTCTTTGGTTTTTCGGACCCAGCTGGTCGACCGTGGCGTATGGGCTGCTGTACTCGGCCCTATTGGTTGTGGCCGGCACAGATCTGTCCCACAAGATCATCCCCAACGTCATCACATTTCCCGGCATGGTGGTGGGGCTCCTCAGCGCGGCAACGATCCTACCGCTGGGTCTCGTGAATGGCCTGATTGGCCTGCTCGTCGGTGGAGGAATTTTGTGGGTGCTCGCCTGGGCCAGCCCCTTTCTGTTTGGCAAGGAAGGAATGGGAGGCGGCGACATCAAGTTGTTGGGCATGATCGGCGCTTTCCTTGGCTGGAAGCCCGCGCTCCTGACGATCATGGTGGGGTCGTTCTTAGGGTCACTGGTCGGCATCACGCTCATCGCGGCGCGGGTGATGAAGCGAGAGGATTACATTCCCTTCGGGCCGTTCCTTGTCTGTGGAGCCCTGATTGCGCTCTTCTTCGGACAATCCATTTTTGATTGGTATCAAGGATTGCTGGCCGGGTAACGCTGCATCCCTCCTACTGTATCCATTCGTGACAAGTTGTATCTCCGCAGGCACAGCCGGCTTATAACCGGCCTCTCTTCTGCTGCACGCCAACTTCTCGTGTGCCTATTGGGCATTCCTCACATTCTTCTCACTAATCAAGTCATTCGTCTCTCTTCTGACAGCCCATTTAACGCTCTATCCCCTCCCAGGTGACTGTTGATCGGAAGCGGCACGGGTCTTGAGAAGGACACCCCCAAGATCACCGCGGTCATTCAATAGATCCATCGGGGAGTGCTCAATGCAACAGGACGGGAAGACGTTAATGGAACTCATGGTGGTCGTGGCAATTATCGGGACGCTCTCAGGAATGGCCGTCCCTAACTTTCTTATGCTCCAATCCCGCATGCAGACACGGTGTGTCACGGAGGAGATCGCCTCAGAACTCCGTCTCGCGAGACAGTTGGCGATCACCTCTCGGGATCGGGTGCGCGTCGTCTTTGATCTTGAACGGCAGGCCGTTGCAGCGCAATTCGTCAATGGCGCTATAACCCATCATATCTATCGCTATGGGGACAAAGGCATTGTGATTGAGGAGCCCAGTGCAGGTCCGGAGATTGTCTTCTATCCCAGCGGCCGCTCTGCCACGGCGACAACGATTCAACTGCGCAACCGACAGGGCCAGGTTCAAAAACTCACTGTGAGCATCACCGGTCGGGTATCGATTCTATGATGCGGTGTTCAAACCAAGACGGAGGATTCAGCCTCATCGAGGTCATGATCGCGATGGCGATTTCCGGAATCGCGCTCATGGGTACGATGGGCGCCGTAGAGATGTCGTCTCGGCATATCCAACAAGGCAGTCTCAGCACCAGAGCGCTGGCGCTCGCGCAGGCGAGGTTGGAAGCCAAACGGGCTACGCTCTGGCAGTCGCTGCTGCAAGACGACCTCGATCATGACGGGTTCCCAGAGGTCATCATGAAGGACGATGGGCAGGGCGGCGATGTCAGTGCCGGCGACGGCATTTATTCGGCCATGCAGGAGCGGGACGGGGTGACAGTGGTGTGGAGTATTGAGGGGGATCATGCGGGGCCCCTGAGCTCGGTGGGTCTGGTCGCGATCCGCTCGACAGCCTCCTACAAGGGACCGACGGGCGTCAAAGAAATTCGGTTGGCCACCCTTCGGGCCAACCCCACATTTGTAGGACCACGATGACTCGACAACAACGTATGACTCAGCGTGTATTTCTTGGAATGATGAGAGCCGGGCTCTCAGACAACCGCGGGATCTGTCTGACCGAATTGCTGATCAGCCTGACGGCAGGAGCAATCGTGATGGCTGCGTCATTGGAGACGTTCAATGTTCTGCAGGCTCAGACCGTCAGGCAGCAGCGCAGCTTGTCTCAACAGCAAGATTGTCGCGTCGGCCTGGAAGTGTTCGAACAAGAAGTCCGCCTGGCGTCAGCGGACTCGATCGTCGCTGCTGCCTCCGAGGAGTTCCAGTTTCTCGCCAACGTCAACGCGCAGCGGACGACGACCACAAGTGCCGCCTTGGCAGGGCAAACCAGCCTGGCTGTGCAGGACGGGAGCGGCTGGGGTGAGGGTAAGCGCATCACCCTGTGCGGGCCACAGGGGTGCGAGGTGCATCGTCTCTCCCGACCGGGGCAACGGTATCAGTTGGTACTGGCTGAGCCGGTTGGGCTGACGTTCTCTGCCGGGGCTTCTGTGGAAGTGACGAATCGCGTGGTCTATTACTCACGGCGCGACGACAAGGGCACGTTGAGGCTTATGCGCATGGTAGATGGCGGAGCCAGTGTTTTGATCGGAGAACTGGAAGACCTGCACTTTTCGTATTGGGACAAACGCGGACATGCGGCCTCTCTTCCCTCAGAGGTGAACCGTGTCGTGATTGCGATCACACCGAATCACTCGATCAAACCATTGGTGCGAGAAGTCAGTCTTCGATCATAGATTGGTGCGCGATCGAAAGGGAAACGTATGGCAGACAGCAGGCCTAGGACAGAATATCAGGAAGGAATCGCGCTTCTCGGAGCGATGATGATCGTGTTGGTCTTGTCGTTATTGGGAGTCACACTTCTGAATCTCGCCGGGCAGGAGGGGATCAGTGCCGCAGCAGGAAGAGATGCGGGGGTGGCTCAGCATCTGGCGGATGCGGCAGGGGAAATGGTAGTGGCGTGGTTCCATGACAACCAGACAATGCCTTCCTCAGCCGTATCCATTCTCGCAAAACGAAACCTCAATGCAGGAGGGGCGTCCTCCTTCTTTGACCAAACCGGACGGTCGCAGTTTGTCGGAACCGTCGATCGTCCCGATCTCATTCTCAACGCAACCAATCTATCGGACGCACGAATGCTGAATGATCATCGGACAGGTCTGTTTCGCGCTATGCAAGATCTTGGGTTGATTGAAGAACTCAGGATGTATGCGCCCTCTCGGCCGGGATTGCTGTGTACGGTCGATGTGACCGTCTCTACAAAGACCAGCCGTTCTGTCAGGCAATCGGTAGTCATGCAGCTTGCCGCGCTCGACGTGCCGCCTCTCCGTGCCGCAGTGCAAGTAGGGCAGCATCTCGGGGCGGCTCAGACGGGAAAAGAGTCGCCGGTTGATGTGCATTGGGGAGATCTCAAGGTGAATAACGATCTTGTTATCAGGAGGGTGAACGAAATTCCCATCAAGACAGTGCTTGCACCTGTAACCGGCCGCCCGTATGACGAGATCTCTCAACGCGAAGATCGATGGCTGGAGGCATGGATTGGAGGCCAGGTGAAAGTGACACAACCGCCGTTAGGACCAGGTCAAGCTCCCAATATGCCGCATAACGTTCATGTACAACAGACTCCTGTTCCTGGGGTGACACTGGATCAGTGGCCCTATGAACAGCTCAAGCGGATCGCGAAGCAGTATGGCAGCTATTTCGCGATCGACCGAGAGGGGCTGTTGTATCCGCAGGGCATGATTGAGCCGGGTCATGGAATTTCACCTGATGACGTCCTGCAATCTCAGGCGGTGGGCGACCAGCGCGGGCTGATCTTCATCGATACCTTGGACCAGGCGGCTCCTCGGGCCGATAACCTTGGTACAGTCACCATTCGTGCTCCGTATGTCGAGGGCCTTATCGTGATGCAAGGTCATCTCGTTTTTGCGCCGGGGGGAGTGGGACAATCCCTTTCTGTGCTCAGCCCGCCGCAGAGCGACCGGGATGGGAGAAGGACGCCGGTCCAACTTTCGCGCATACGAGTAAACGGGGCGCTATACACCGCTGGAAATATCACCGTGTCTGGTGAGGCACAGGTGTTTGGATCCGTGACGGCAGAAGGGACGATTGTTCCAGCAGGGTCGGGTGGGACGCTCGAGGTTTGGTACAACCACGATTACGCTCAAGGATTGTACAAGGGGCTGCCGGTCGTATATCGCGCTCCAGGGACATGGCTGGCGCGCTACTGAAGATATTTTCTTCTCTAAAAAAGAAGGTGACTCCAATGATGATGGGATCGAGAAGCGGACTTGTAGAAGAGGAGAATAAATCCAACTTAGCTACGTGTGAAAGTCGCATGAGAAAACAGTCTCATCAGAAGCATGGCCTGCTTGATGGCATCGCTAATAGTGGGCTAATCAGTCAGATGGATCTTGATGCAGCTGTGCAGGAGGCGCTGTCTCGTCAGATGGAATTGGAGACCGTTTTACTCGAAAAGTATTGCGTGCCTAAGGTAGAGCTCGGAGCTGCGCTCAGCGAATACTACGGATGTCCCTACCTCCCCTATCGTGAACGGGCGGTCGTGGATCCTGCACTGTTAAAGAACTTGAGCCTCGACTATCTCAAAAGGAATGCGTGGGTTCCTCTGAAGCGGGAAGGAGCGGTGCTGCATGTCGTTATGAGCGACCCTCACGATATCGAAAAGGGATTGGACATTCGGCGAGCGTTTCCAGGTAATACCATTCGAATCGGCATCGCGCTTCGGTGTGATATTGAACAATTCCTTGCTGCGGCAACCCGCCAACTCATGGGTGGCTCGATCGCAAAGATCCTCGGCGAGTTGGTCAATGAAGCCGGGTCAGAACGGGCTGGCGATGTCGAAGCGTACGGCATTGACGAAAACGATTCCGCGATTGTCCGTTTGGCCAGCCAGATCATCGCTGATGCGCACCGGCTGGGAGCGTCCGACGTGCACATTGAACCTTATTCAGGTCGAAAAGAAACTGCCGTGCGGTTTCGTGTGGACGGCACCTGCTTCACCTACATGCGGATTCCCGCCGTGTATCGACGGGCCATCATTTCGCGCATCAAGATCATGGCTAATCTGGACATCGCCGAACGGCGCAAACCGCAGGATGGAAAGATTCATTATAAGCTATCGCAAGGTAGTGAAATTGAACTGCGCGTGGCGACACTCCCGACAGCGGGCGCGAATGAAGATGTGGTGATGCGGCTGCTCACCACCAAGGACACCATGACGTTGGACGCCATGGACTTCTCACCTGTCGTGCTCGAGTCCATGAGGGCACTGGCAGAAAAGCCCTATGGCATCATCCTGTGCGTGGGACCGACCGGTTCAGGCAAGACCACCACGCTGCATGCCGCGCTCAAACATATTAATACTGACGAACGAAAGATCTGGACCGCGGAAGATCCCATTGAAATCACCCAGGAGGGTTTGCGGCAAGTGCAGGTCCATCCCAAAATCGGTTTTACCTTCGCGGCAGCTATGCGGGCATTCCTGCGCGCCGATCCGGACGTTATCATGATCGGAGAAATGCGGGACAAGGAAACCGCCGATATCGCGATCGAAGCCTCACTCACAGGGCATCTGGTGATGAGCACGCTCCATACCAACAGTGCGGTCGAGACTGTGACGCGGCTGCTCGACATGGGCTGCGATTCCTTCAATTTTGCCGACGCCATGTTAGGCGTGCTGGCCCAGCGCCTTTGCAAGCGCATCTGTGAACAATGCAAAGAGGCGTACCATCCCAGTCGGCAGGAATATGATGAACTGGCGCAGGGATATGGAGCAGCTTATTGGGACACGCTCAAAATCGTCTATACAGAGAGTTGGACGTTGTATCGTGGACGCGGTTGCGACGTTTGCAATAACACCGGCTTCAAGGGCCGAGTTCCCATCCATGAACTCTTGGTCGGTTCGGAAGGGATCAAGAATCTGATTCAGTCCAAAGCCAGAACGGCCGAGATTCTCAGTCTTGCGATGCGCGAGGGGATGGTAACTCTTGTGCAGGATGGTATTCAAAAAGTTCTCAGAGGGCTCACGACCTATCGGCAGGTGAGAGCCGTGGCCATGAAATAGTGCTCGCAGCCAATAGGGTAATAGTGAGGCAACGAACTAATTTTGGAAGTGTGTTTCGAGCCTAAATGGAGACGCTCAAGGCCGCATCGGTGATCGGAGACAGACCGAAGCCTGCCCGCTCAACATCTACTGGTCCTCGCCAGTCATAAGATCAGTTCTTAACTTCGCTTCGCTACGCAAGATTGCGAAAACACCTCGATTGCGCGTGCCGCCTTACGCAATGCAGTCACTATGCTCGAAATAGTGGGCCCGAATTTGTACAGTCCATGCGCCGAAAATTGTTGTTCACTTGAACGAAAAATGGCCGACATCGGTCCATCGGACTCGCGCGAGATTCATGGCAATTCAACGGCTTAGGACCTTAGGAGACATGGTTTAGGACGGCATGCCCCTTGCTCGTTAGGACACCGCTATGTTGGGACGAATGACGAGATCAAACAATGTCAGTCCGCGGCAAAGCGGATTCACGCTCATAGAAACAATGGTCGTCGTCTCCATTGCGAGCATCGCTGCCGCACTGGCCGCTCCGAATATCATGCAGATGTATGCGCGGTATGAGCTTTATCAGGCGACGACTACGTTTCACAATCGGTTGATGTTTGCTCGGTCCGCCGCTATTACCCGCAATGCCATGATCGTTGCCACTCCGGTCAATCTTCCATCCGGGCAGGGACAGGTGACGTTTACTGCTCCGCTCGGCAGCGAAGCATTCCCGCCCAACGTGGGGTTTGTGTTGCCGATTCCACCTCAGCCTATTGGCTTTACTCCGAGAGGCCTGAGCACAACCCCCCTTGCGACACAGACCATCCAACTACAAAGCCTGCGCAATCCGAACTTGGTGTATTCGGTCTCCCTTGCTCCGTCTGGGAAAGTGACCTGGTGCAGTGTTGCCGTCACCCCGTGCATCAAGAACTAGCAGTTGTCGGTCGTCAATAGAAAGAGGAAGAAGGTCGCGCCATGAAAGTCAGCAACGAGAAGGGGTTCACGTTGATGGAGGTGATGGTTTCAGCCGGGGTGTTGGCGGTCGGCATATTGGGAATGGCGGCCATGCAAGGCATGGCCTTCACGAAGAACGTTGATGCCAATGACCTGTCGATAGTGACAAATGTGGCTTCAGACATCATGGAGCGCATTCAGAATAACCGACGATATGCCTGGGCCTATAACAATCTTCAGACGGTGGGTCCGGGGAACTGCCTGGCGGGTGGAATGCCGGCACCGCCTCCCGCAGCGCCCTTCCCATCGAATTCATTGTCTACTGTCGCGACACGAGCTGTCCAAGGAGATTGCACTCAGTGGCGCGCGCTCCTGCTTGCCACGAACTTGTCTAACGTGCAGGGGGTCGTGCAAGTGACACCGGTTCTCCCGATTTCGTCCACTTCGGCGGCTGTTCAAGTGATTGTGCAGATCCAATGGAATGACCGAAGTCCCGGGCAGCGACTGAGAAACCTGGCGTTTCAAACGCAGATCGTCCCTGAATAGGAAGAGCGCACAGAAGATTGTGCAATAAGTTGGGGGAGCCGATGGTCAACAGTTTGGACTCTCAAGCAAATAGCCAAAGAGGATTTACACTCACTGAAATGATGATCGCCGCTGCCATGTCTACGGCGATCCTTGCGGCTGGGTTCGGCGCCTTGACCGTGAGTCAGAAGACGACGCGAGTCACGGGGCAAGTAGGTAATACACAAGCCACGGCAAGGAACGCTCTCGATATGCTCGCAGCCGACATCAAACTTGCGGGATTTGGCATGCAAGGATTGACGGCAGGATCGGTGGGTGGCTGCAACGTCAATGGGACTCCAGCGGCAATTGTGCCAGGTGACAATAACCCGCTTGGCGCCGATTTCGGGCCAGATACCATTTCACTGGTCGTGCCGATGACGAATTCGATTACGGCGGCCGGTCCGCTTTGGCAGGTTGCAGCAGGGGGTCCTGGTGTCATTGGCGGAACGAATAATCCAATCGCAACCATTCCACTGCCGGCGAACACTACGACCGCCATGGGGAATGCGATTCCAGGGGGGAGCGCAGCGCTGCCTGGTATGACCGTGTCGCTTGGCGGGGCGGCTGGCTCGATTATCACGGGAGTGAACGCCGGTGGCCTCACCATCAATCCTCAGATTCCGGCACCAACTCAGTTTGGCAATGGCACGCAAGTGTATCTCGTGCAGTGCATCACCTATCAAGTGATTCCTCCACCGGATGGGCTCAACATTTGTCAGGGGAGCGCACCCTGCCTGGTTCGTGGAGCGGTACCGATCGCCTTAGTCGGTGCGGGAGGACCACCGAATTGTAACCAGGCTAATGCCAACTGTGTCCCCATCATGGATGGCGTGGAGGATCTTCAGCTGGCCTATGCCTGCGATGGCTGCGATCCGCGGGTCAACGGCGGAAGTCCGGATGGCCAAGTGGACGATCTCGATCTCAGCAACCAATTCGATCAGGCGGATTTCATTACGAATAGAAACTGGTTCGGGGCGGCGGCGCCCTATGGGAGCTACATGACACCCAGTACGATCCGCATGGTCCAGATCAACATCGTGGCCAGGCAGGCAAGGACCGATCAAGGGATGGGCGAGGCCAATCAGGTGATGCTTAACACCACGACGATTCCGACCATCAGCGACCACAATCATGCAACCGGAGTCTTTGCTCTCGGAGATAACACCACTCCAGCCCAGCAACAAGCGTACATGCAGTTCCGGAGACGCATCCTGACTCGAACGGTCGAGCTGAGGAACCAAAGGCTGTAAACATGGCACCCCTTAGCAACAAGGCAACCTGTTTCGCACGCATGGCCCTGAACGAGCGCGGGGTCTCCTTCATGACCGTGATGATCATCACGCTCATGACCGGGGTGTTGGGAGTCGCGGCGCTGACCATGACTGGTTTGGAAAATTCGATGGCCGGCGCCGTGCGCATGGTCGAGGAAGGCACGCATGCGGCCGAGTCCTGCCTGGGAATGTCCGTGAACGTGATCCAACAGAGCATTGATCTCGGTACGGTCCCCGCCAATCTGATCGCTCCGCAAGGGCCTGTTCCCGCGCTCAATGCCGCTATTTTAGGCTCCGAAATCAACGGGATATCGGCGAACAACCCGGATATCGCTGTCGGAGCGGGGAATAACCCCAACATCGTTATGAATGTCAATAATTACGTCGTCAATGGCGACGTAGACTTTCAATTTCGGAGACAGAAAACTGGGAGTGTATCGGGCGGTCCAGGTGGGGGCTACGACGGCCCTGGTTCAGGAGCCGCCTCGGTGGACATGTTCTACCGTGTGGACTGCACGGCAGCCAATGCAGCCACCGGTGCAACAAGCCACGTCATCGCCGTTTATGACTGCCTGGCAGCCGGCGACGGGTGCACACGACGAACCTACTAGCTAGCGAAGAAAACTATCGGGAGGCACGCATGAAGGGGATACAACAAGTCGCAGCGGTGAGCCTGAAGGCGAGCAGAGTGTTGGTTGGGGTGGCGGCCATAGGACTCTTTGCCGTGAGCGTTCCGGTTATTGTCTCTGCTGATCAGCCGGTCCCGACTATCACGGTGGGCTATCAGAGCGGAAAGATCACCGCCGTCTATCAGACGACCTTTCAGATTGATGGGCGGACCTACAGCCTTGCGCCCGATGCTGTGCTTCTCGACGAGAACGGAAACGAGATAGATGCCGGCTACATCATCGTCGACATCGAAGCGAAATTTCGTGTGAAGAAGGATCAGAACGACAAGATCGAGAAGATGGTTCTGATCCTGCCTCGATAAACGGAAAGGGCTTGATCATGACCGATTGTGCCAAGAGGGAGGGTGCCATGAAACGCCGAAGTCTCGCAGTTCGTGGAGCTGTCATGGGTGCGCTGATCGGGTTCTTGTTCAGCTCCGGCACAGTCCTCGCCCAGACCATGGACCAATATTACTCCGTGCCTCCCTTCGTGTCCGACCAAGTCGCACCGAACATTCTTCTTATCCTAGACAACTCCGGCAGCATGGGTGGGAGGACCTGCGATCCTACCTGGTGCGGTGTGCATGCGGACGGGTCCCTCACACCTGTCAATCAAAGCTTCGTAGCCGACAGCACATACAGCGGATTTTTCGATTCACGGACCTGCTACACCTATGACGCAACGAATACCAGATTTCAGGTCTCTTCTACGAAAGCCGGCATCACCTCAACCTGCAGTGCTACGACGTGGGATGGGAACTTCCTTAATTGGGCAACGTTCCGGCGCTTCGATGCTCTTAAGAAAGCCATGTCGGGAGGAGATTGCGTAGTGACACGCAATGCAGACGGGACCTGTCCAGCGAGCGGAACACCGGCCATGATCACGATCAAGGCCCAATCGGTGTTCGGCAGCGGCGCCTGCTGCCAGCATCAGACGACGAATCCCATTCCCAGCGGAGGAGCCAACGGATATACAGGACGTGTTCCCACGTCGGCCACACCTGGAACCCCGGCCAATCTATGGGTTCATTTGCGCGGAGGGGCATCCGGAATGCAGGGAACGTTTTGTATCGATAATGACGGAACAGCGCCTGGTAGCACGGCTACGTCTTGTGGAGACACTGATGGGTTTGCGGAATCTCAGTACAGCCTCCGATTGGCGATGGCGACCGAGCCGGCAGGCGTCGTTCAGCAGATCGGTGCCCAGGCTCGTTTCGGACTCTTTGAATTTAAAGGTGCAGGAGATGGGGCAAGGATGCTGGTCGGCATCGGCTCCCGCCAGTCCATCGACTGGTCCGGAGCGACGGTGGAGACCTTCAGCACGAATACAGCAGCCATCCTCGATGGGATTGGAGAATCGTTTCCTGCGACTTGGACCCCGCTCTCCGAATCCTTATACGAAGCTAGCCGGTATGTCGCGCAAATCAATTCCACATACCTTACTACAGCCTATGTCTATCCAATCGCCTATTCAGGCGGGAACTCGAATGGTGTCGCATTCCAAGGGACCGGTGTGGGATCAATCGGTCCCTCTGAGATCTCGGCCCTCACGGCTCCAGAAACCTGTCCGACAGGGTACATTGTCAACGCCTGTGGCAGAGACCCTTATTTCTTCGGCAGCAACCACACCCCCGCTTGGGCGACGACATCTACACAAGTAAGCTGCTGCAAGACGTTTGTCATCCTCGTGACGGATGGCGAGCCCACGCAGGATACGAACATTCCAGCCGGACTGCAGGATTTTGCCCATGGACAGCATGGGCTCCATTGTACGGGAGGCAGCACGACCATCCATGCCCCCAACGGCACCTGTAATACGAATGCCGGCACTCCGGCTGCGACATTGCTTGGTGAGCACAAGACGGACTATGCCTTCTTCGGAAACCATTATCTCGATGACGTGGCCTATTGGGCCCATACAAATGACCTCCGGCCTTGCAATGGCACAGCGGACGGCACAATTGCGGTTCTCGGTGTGACCGGTCATTGCTTGCAAGGATTGCAGAACATCTCGTTCTACACTTTCTTCGCCTTTGGTAACATCGCTGGCCGTGAACTCTTAATGCATGCAGCCCGGCTCGGTGGATTCGAGGATGCTAACAATAATAATCTTCCCGATCTGGTGAGTGAGTGGGATAAGGTCATCAACGCGACGGGGGCCCAAGGAACCGACGGAATTCCGGACAATTATTTCGAATCCTCTAATGTGGATGATCTTCAAGAGCGGTTGATGGCCACCATCACGGCGATTTTGCGAAAGAGCGCGTCTGGTACGTCGATCTCTGTGTTGGCTACTTCGGCCTCCGGTGAAGGATCAATCTACCAAGCCTACTTCTACACCAGCGATATCGGTCAAGGCGGCGCCAATGTGAAATGGACCGGTTACACGCATGCGCTCTTTATCGATGCGTTTGGAAATTTCCGGGAAGATACGGTTCAGGACGGTGTGCTGAACTACATGCAGGACCGAATCGTGACGACTCGATACGACAACGATCCCCTCAGTCCCACGTATCAGAAAGTGCTGGTTGACAAATATGAAGATCTTAATGGCGACGGCGTGGCTGACAGCGCCACGCCAATTGTCTTAGGAGCCGATCTCAAATCCATTATCCCGATATGGGAAGCGGGCAAGGAGCTCGCCCTTACCACATCAGCTTCGCGAAAAATTCTTACATGGGCCGACAGCGACAACGACGGCCTGGTCGATCCTGGGGAACAGATAGATTTCAGCACAGCAAACTGCGCGACTCTTAGGGACTATCTGCGCTATGCCGGGGATGCCTGCGCTGGCAGCAGCAATGCCATGAATCTGATCAACTTTATCCGAGGCGATGAGGTGAGCGGACTTCGGACGAGAATGTTGGAAGTGCCGGTGGGGAGCGGATTGTACAGCGTCTGGAAGCTGGGCGATCCCATTCATTCAACGCCCACCATCGTGGGTGCGCCAAAAGAACGGTACGATCTGATCTACGGAGATCCGACCTATAACCAATTCTACTTACAATATCGCAACCGGCGACAGGTCGCCTATGTGGGGGCCAACGACGGAATGCTGCACGCCTTCAACGCGGGCTTTTACCACAAAGGTGACGACCCCACGACGGCGGGTTTGATCGAGCACGGCTGGTTTACCAAGAATCCGACCGACAATTCGAGTGGTCCGAAGTTAGGGGCAGAACTGTGGGGCTTCGTTCCGTATCAATTGCTGCCACAACTGCAGTGGCTCGCCCGGACGGACTACACGCACGTGTACTATGTGGATTTGAAGCCGAAGGTATCGGATGTGCGGATCTTTACGCCGGACGCCGATCACCCGGATGGGTGGGGCACGATCCTGATCGGCGGGTTCCGCATGGGCGGCAGTTGCGGCAATTGCGCAAGCGGCTCCGGTGCTCCTCCAATGACGGTCACGATCGGCGGGACGCCGAGAACCTTCTATAGCGCCTATTTTGTGCTCGACGTGACCAACCCAGAAGTCGATCCTAAACTGCTGTGGGTCTTTACCGACAGCGGTCTCGGCCTAACGACGGCATATCCAGCTATTGCTCGCGTGAATCCAACCACGAATTCCTCAACGGACAAGACCAATGAGAAATGGTACGTGATTTTTGGGTCAGGGCCGAATGGCTATCAGGCCGACCTCCCCTCCAGCCCGTCTCAAACAGCCAAGTTGTATACGGTCGATCTTGTCGCAGGACCGGGTGTGGCCAACGCGAACGTGACGACCATGCCTATTGGATCGTGGCGGTCGTTCCTTGGACATATTATTACTATCGATAAAGACCTCGATTACAGGGTCGATGCCGCCTATATGGGTCGTACGATTCATGATGGATCTCTCCCATGGCGAGGGAAATTGTATCGCCTGACCACTTCGGGCTGTGCAGCCGCACCCTGTACCCCGACGACGTGGGGCATTTCCAATGGAGGTAGTCGAACTCCGACGGAAGTCATCGATACGTTCTACGACGCGGGTGTTGGCGCCACGGTTGAAGTTGGACCGATCACTGCTGCGCCAACGGCAACGATTGATGACAGCAACAAAGTATGGGTATTTTTTGGGACTGGCCGCTACTTCGGAAATGCGGACAAAGTCGACAACAATAAGCAGCGTCTCTATGGGATCAAAGATTCCGTTCTCAGCGGGTCATGTACCCAGACCAGCGTGACCAGCTGTTGGGATAACAATCTTGTGGATGCCACAAATGCCATTGTCTGCCTGGTATGTAGTGGCGGAACCAATCAAGTGACCGATCCCGCTAATACGGGAGTCACGACGTTTAGCGGGACCGGGACCACATCAATGATCGGCCTTGTTGCAAGCAAGGACGGCTGGCGTGTGGACCTGCCAGTGGGTTCCGGAACGAACGCGGCTGAACGGTCGGTGGTGAATCCCACCCTGATCGGTGGCACAGTGTTCTTCCCAACGTTCGTACCCACACACGACTTCTGTGCCTCGACGGGCACGAGTTATCTGTACGCGCTCTTCTACAAGACCGGCACGGCTGCCGCTGCGCCGGTCATCGGCACCAATGTTGTGGGAAGCAACACGAATATTACAACGAAGATCAGCCTCGGCGTTGGTATGGCGTCGTCGATGTCCGTCCAAATTGGCTCCCAAGGTTCCGGCGGTCAGGGAACTGGTGGAGGGGGAAGTGGCTGTAGCGGAGGCATGACCGGTGCGATACAAATGAGCACCGGTGCTGCAACAAAACCCTGTACGAGCGCCGGAGACTATTACAGCAAGTACGTCAGTTGGGTCCACCAGCGTGATTGATACCGGTGGCAAGACAAAGCACTTGTGAATAAGAGGCCGTGGTGAGCAGTCACCACGGCCTGCGGCAAGATTCAACGAGATCTCTTAAGGTGTGCGAGCACGCCCATGTTCCCTTCAGCTTCGGAGCGATTTCACCCAACTATCATAATCCTGTCATTTCTGTTCCTCGGAGTGTCTTGTACCGGAGAGAGCTCCACGCAGTCATCCAATATTCCCTCTTCCGGAGGGAACAATCGACCTCCTGTGATCAAGTCGGCAAAAATTCTGGATGATCCCATTCAGTTGACTTCTCCCGTGGGGGTTCAGATAGATGCGGAGGATCCCGAGCGGGAGGCTGTCTCTATCCGATACCAGTGGTACGTGGACAATGTGCCTCTTGCCGGACAAACAACTCCAACCTTGCCCTCAGACCAGTTGAGACGAGGGCAGATGGTCAGCGTGGAGTTGATTCCTGCTGACGGAACGCAGAAAGGCGAAGTCTACCGGACTCCTGCCGTGAAGGTTGGCAATACACCCCCAAGAATATTCACTGTTTCTCTGTCGCCTCAGACCATTGAAATCGGCCGGAGACTGGAGGCACAGGTTGAGGCAAATGATCCTGATCATGACCGCGTGGATTTGACGTATCGATGGCTCAAAAATAGTGTCGTCATCAAGGAAGGGGAAGAATCCTTTCTCGATACGACAGGCCTAATGCCGCGCGACCAGATTGCTGTTGAAGTCACCGCGCATGATCCTTCTGCAACAGGGAATTCCGTCCGTTCCGCTGCCTTGACCGTTGGCAATCGCCTTCCTCAAATCCTATCCGTTCCTCCGGCATCTGATGCTGTCAGCCCATACGAATACTTCGTCCAAGCGGTTGATCCAGACGGCGACCGCATGACCTACCAACTTGAAATGGCCCCCTCCGGGATGACCATCAATGAACAATCCGGCCGGATCGCTTGGCTTATTCCGTCCAATCAGCTCGGCACCTTCCACGTAAAGGTCGTTGCAAAGGACGGGCAGGGTGGGGCAGCGTTTCAGGAATTTGATCTGACTCTGTCAGGTCCGGCTCCAGCAAAACCCGCAGCATAAGAGGGTATCGTCAATACCTCTCTTCCGCTTGTCTCTCCTTTTTCTTGTCTGTTAGAATCAACTCACATCGTTACGGAGGAGGGAGACACCCCCGCGCTCGTGCGTAAGCTCAAACTACGAGAAGGCACCGATACTGCCGCTCTGTTCGGCCATCATGATCGGCACCTCAAGCTGATTGAAGATGAATTCGGCGTGCGCCTCTCAGCGCGCGGCGAAGAACTTACGCTGGACGGTTTGCCTGAAGCGACCCGCCAAGCTGAACGGATTCTCCTCGAATTGGCTTCTCTCACCAACGAAGGCCTCTCGCTGCAACCTGACGACGTCACGCATGCCTTGAGCGCGCTCCGCCAAAGCCCAGAGACCTCGCTGAGAGAGGTGCTCGGCAGCGCCGCGACCATCGTCACGAAGAAACGGTTTGTCGGGCCAAAGTCTCCGACTCAGAAAACGTACATTGAAGCGATTGAAAAGCACGACATCGTGATTGCCATTGGACCGGCGGGGACGGGGAAGACCTATCTCGCGATGGCCATGGCGGTCAGCGCCTTGATGAAGAAAGAGGTCAGCCGAATCATTCTGGCGCGTCCCGCAGTCGAAGCCGGCGAGAAGCTGGGTTTTCTTCCCGGCGACATGTATGAAAAAGTGAACCCCTATCTACGTCCGCTGTACGATGCCTTGTTCGACATGATGGACATGGAGAGGGCCAACCGGCTCATCGAGCGCGGCGACATCGAGATCGCGCCGCTGGCATTTATGCGGGGACGGACGCTTAACGATTCTTTTGTCATCCTGGATGAAGCCCAGAATGCGACGGCGGAACAGATGAAAATGTTTTTGACGCGATTGGGATTCCACTCAAAAGTAGTGGTCACCGGTGACATTACTCAAGTCGATCTGCCGACGGACCGTGTGTCGGGCTTGATCCAGGTAAAGGAAATTTTGCGCGGCATCGACGGCATTGAGTTCGTGTATTTCGACGAGAAAGACGTGGTGCGTCATCGTCTGGTGCAGGACATTATCAAGGCTTATGATCGTCACCAGTCGTCCAGCCAGGACGAATCAAAAGAGCAGTCCGTTTCTTCCCGGCCATCTGCATCGTCCGCGGCTCGCAAAGTCGTCCAAGCGGCGCCTTCCAAGGGGCCCTGGGGCCAACCTCACTAAATGGCCGTCTATATTCGGTCCCGCCTGACGAAGGCAAGGATTCGTGAGGCTCCGTTTGTACAATTCGCCGAACGGGTCCTCGCAGCGGCGGGAGAATCGGTTTCCGAACTCAGCATTGAACTGGTCGGTGATCAGCGGATGAGAAACCTCAATCGTGTCTATCGAAGAAAAGATCAGACCACCGATGTCCTGGCCTTTGCAATGCGAGAATCAGACAATCCGCATCCGTCGGTTTTAGGCGATGTGGTGATCTCGATACCAACCGCGCAACGGCAGGCCGGAGGGGCGGGCCATTCTGTGGACGATGAGCTTGCGGCTCTGTTGATTCATGGCGTGCTGCACTTGTGCGGGTACGATCATGAGCGGAGCGAGAAGGAGGCCCAGCGCATGTTTCGGCGTGAGCGGGCCATTCTTCGATCCGTTCGGCCCGTTCCGAGCCTAATGACCAGCCGGGTAGCGCGCCGAAAGAGGATGCATTGACCATGGGATGGTTCCAACGGTTGAGCGAGGGGCTTGGCAAAACGCGCGGTGCCGTCAGGCAGTCGCTGGATCGATTTCTCGGTCGGCCCCCGGATCAGGCTTTGATAGAAGATTTAGAGGCGGCGCTGCTCAGCGCTGACCTCGGCGCTCGTGTCGTGGATCGGTTGATTTCGCAGGTGAACGAGCAGGCACGCAGTATGACGGGATCCACGGCCGAGGGCCTCCAGAGCATGCTGAGTCAGACTCTGTACGGCGTCCTGAAACCGGTCGCCGGATCGTCGCTCGAGGAGCTCATCGACAAGGGGCCTAAGCCATTCGTTATCTTGGTCGTCGGTGTGAACGGGGTCGGAAAGACGACCACGATTGCCAAAGTCGCCCAGCGACTGGTACAGGCCGGGCGCCGCCCGTTGCTCGTGGCGGGTGATACGTTTCGCGCGGCGGCAATCGATCAACTGCAAGTATGGGCGGATCGTGTGGGCGTCGGGGTCATCCGTCAGCGGCATGGCGCCGACCCGGCGGCGGTGGCATTCGATGGGATTGTGGCGGCCAAAGCACGCCAGGCGGACGTCGTACTGATCGATACAGCCGGGCGTCTCCATACCAAATCCAACTTGATGGACGAATTGCGAAAGGTAAAGAGGGTCATCGGCCAAGAACTGCCGGGTGCACCGCACGAAGTGTTGCTGGTGTTGGATGCGACGGTGGGGCAGAACGCGCTGGCCCAGGCGCGACAATTCCATGAGGCGGTCGGTGTGACCGGGCTGGTCCTCACCAAGCTGGACGGGACCGCGCGTGGCGGGATCGTGGTGGCGATCGCAGAAGAACTGAAGATTCCAGTGCGCCTCGTCGGTGTCGGGGAGGGCGTCGAGGACCTCCAAGACTTCAATGCCGAAGCGTTTGTGGCGGCGTTGTTTGGCCAATCGGCCACCTGTTCATAACCCTGCATTTTCTTCTCATCTTCCCAGGCCCATGCTATTCTCGTGTCGTTCATGATGGAATGTGTTGCATTGCAGCGTCATCGAGTCGGAAGGCGTGATCGACGATGATTAAGATCCTGATCGTTGACGACGATCAAATGAACTGCGACCTCCTGCAGAACGTCTTCACCCGCCACGGGTACCAGGTCATTTCAACCACCAGCGGGCGTGAGGGCCTCACGCTGTTCCGCAAACATGCGCCGCGAGTCACGCTTCTCGATCTGCGCATGCCTGAAATGGACGGCCTGACGGTCCTCAAGGAAATCCGCGCGATCGATCCGCACGCGCCCGTGATCATTCTCGGCGGAGGGGCGACCGAAGTACAGGAGAACCAAGCGAGGGCCCTGCGCGTCACCGACTTCATCCGCAAAGGCCTGTCGCTCGATATTCTGGTCGAAGCCGTCAATCGAGTTTCGCAGCTTCCTGTCCCTCCCAGCGCCACACCGGTCCCCGTAGGTAATGGTCAGGCCGCGCTGCAGATGGATGAATCGGTCTTGGTGGTTGATGATGATCCCCTGGTCCGCGACCTGCTCGTCCAATTCTTGAAGCTGCGAGGATATCGCGTCCGAGGCGTGAAGGACGGTCATGATGCCTTGCGAATGGTGGACGACACGCCGCCCGATGTGATCTTGCTCGATATGGTCATGCCGGGGATGGCGGGCATTGAAGTACTGCAAGCCCTGCGCGACAAGGAATACCCCGGCGGCATCATCATCATGACCGGGAGCCACAACGAAGAGTTGTTGGAAGATGCGTGGGCCTTGGGACCGCAGGAAGTCTTGGTCAAGCCGATCGATCTCGAGCGTCTCCTCACCGCGATCCAGCTTGTGCTGGTCTGCCGCGAATGTTAAAAACTTCCCGATGTCCATCGGGAACTCTCTCTCGCCATCGACCCTGCTAATTTTCCTCCTCCTTTCTTGTGCGCTCGCTGAACAGGGGTTGGCGGAGGAATCTGCCTCCAACGGCACGATCGTCGTTCATGATCTGACTGTCGAATTGACACCTGCCTCGCATGAGCTGATTGCGAGGGATCGGATCGAGCTTGAATTGCCCGGCCAGACGACGACCGTTGCATTTACCCTGGCGCCGTCCCTGCGCGTTGAATCTATTGTCCTGCAAGCTCATACAGGTGTCGATCAGCGCCAAGATGATGATAGAGCCATTTCCTTCACGACCGAACACCTCTCCCAACCATCGACGCAACGCATCGTCGTCACGCTTCCGCCGGCCCGTGCGGGGCGGGCAATCCTCATCTGGACCTACCGAGGGATGATCAATGATCCACCGAAAGAACCGCGCCATCTAAGGTTCGTGACGCCCAGCGAAACCTCCGGTCATATCGGTCCGGAAGGCGTGTATCTGAGCAGCGAAAGCCAATGGTACCCCGACATCGAGGGCTCGCTCAGTCAGTTCCGTGTATCGGTCACTGTTCCCGGCGGCTGGACGGTGGTGACACAAGGCAGGAAGACCGATG
>CAZOHW010000008.1:0-28252 GCA_964579525.1 uncultured Nitrospira sp.
CCCTTGCTCCGTGCAAGCGACATAATCTCATCCATCTCACAAACATTCCCGTAAGTATGGACGACGACGATAAGCTTGGTGCGCGGCGTCATGACTGACTCGATCGCTCCAGCAGTGACGCAGAAAGTATCCGGATCGACTTCCGCAAAGACGGGCTTTAAGCCCATCTGCATGGCAATATTTGCGGCAGCGAGATAGCAAAATCCTGGAACGATCACTTCATCACCGGGCTGAAGACCCATGCCGAGGTAGACAAGGTGAATGGCGGCCGTGCCGTTGGATGCGGAGAGGGCAAAAAGTGATCCGGAGAAGCTCGCAACCTCATCCTCGAAACGGTCGACAAACGCGCCGCCGGATATCCATGTCGAACGAAGTGCCTCAATAAGGTATTGCTCCTCTAGGCCCCAGAAGTCTGGTTGTGCCCAGGGGATTTGTATCGATGAACTGTTCGCAGTATCCTTCATTTGCGATTGTGGATTTCTCTTACTGGGGACTATTTTCAGATACTCTTGAAGCGTCAGCACGTGATGCTTGATCGAATTAACGGGAGTGAATCCTGTCGCCCGGTAAAAGGCATTTGACTCTGTTTCAACAATATTCGTGAGAACCCGATATTCTCGCACACCCCACTGAAGGAACGATCTTTCAAGCGCATGTATGAGTTGCTTCCCAAAGCCCCTGCCGTATGCGCTTGCGTCAACGGCGATAGCGAGCAATTCAGCGTTGGGTGTCGGGGTTCCCGTCCTTCGTTTGTGTCGGCGGAAAGGATAAAGAAGGATTGCATGAAGTTTCCTAAGTACAGTGAACCGAAACAGCGCCAGACCTGCAGTAGTTGCAAGCCCAAGGCCGTAATTAACTATGATCCAGCGGTAAGTTTTATGAACATTGGCGCATCCAGCAATAAAACCCATGAATTTGTCCCCATCAATTATCACCCAAACGCCTGATTCCGGCGCTACCGCGATACAGTGGTAAACCTTCGCCAGAAACTGATTTCCGAGCAAAGGCAATAGTCCATGATGGATGCTACGGACATGAAGGTTGGCAGCTTGTCGGCAAAGTTCGCTGTCACCAAGTCCAAGACGAACGACTTTCATCTTGATTGCTTACAGTTGGTGCTGGTGCCTGAAATTAATGCGCAGAGACCGCCACGAACAAAAGGATGTAGTTCGCGTCCCAGCCACTCGTGAGGAGTAAGCCAGCAGGCTTCGAAGCTCTGATGATCGAGCCGTACGTCATGTCCGATCCCGACCTGAACTTTGAATAGTGTAGTAATGGAATGAGCGCGTGTATCCGATTCGATATCAAAAACAATGTCAAACGTGCCCATCTCCTGAAACCGAGTTGATGAAAGACCACACTCCTCATGGAGTTTGCGCTTAGCGGCATCACACCGCGCCTCTCCGAACAGCACCCGCCCGCCTGGAAACCACCATTGCCCCAACGCAGGTGCGTTCCTTCGAAGAAGAAGCAATACCTTGCCTGCTTCATCCACAATGAGAAGATCCACGCAGGAAATCGGCATGACCCGCACAATCTGCGAGTACAGCTCTTGCGGTACGAGCATCATCGCCTCTGCGGAATTATTATTTCAAGTTGCGGTAATGGAAACACCAGCGAACGGCCTGTGAGGGCCGGGTTGCGGAGAAAGAAGTCGCGGAAATGCCAGGGCAGAACCAGCAGATAGTCAGGGGATGATGCCAACACTTTTGATTCATCTTCGATAGGTATCCAAGTGCCGGGGGTGACGGCCCCGAATTTTTCGGGGTTAACGTCGCCGATTACATCGATCTCGTTGGAATTAAAGCCGCAGTATTGCAGCAACACGTTGCCTTTCGTAGAGGCCCCAAGCCCGCATAGCCGTTTACCTTCACGATGAACGTTGGTTACAAACTCCTGTAGCGAACGCCGGCTTTGCTCAATGCGATCAAAGAATGCTTGATAGGGAGCAAGGCCGGAAAGCCCGGCTGCCTCCTCGTCAGCCAGCATACGCGAAACAATCCCGTTCCTCTTGGCGTGCTTTGAGGAGGGAAGAGCGGCAACCACCGAGAAACTGCCTCCATTGATATCATTGAGTTCCACATCAACGATCTTGAGCCCCACCCTTTCTGCCAGCCACACGATCTGCTTCAGCCCGTAATACTCAAGGTGCTCATGGCAAATGGTATCGTAGGCGTTCCGCTCCAGCATCAATGGCATGTAGCTTTGCTCGAAAACCCAGATACCCTCATTTGGATCAAGGATGCTGGCCACCTCCAGCGCAAAGTTCATAGGGCTCTCGAGATCGTAAAACATGGAGAAGGAAGTCACCACTTTCACCTTCCGCCCGGGGAAAGCCTGGGTCAACCGGCCTGCCGAGAAGAAATCTGAAATCAGGTTTATATGGCTGGCATAGTGGCGGCGGAACTTCTCCCCTGTAGGGTCAAATCCGACCAGCAACAGTTTATCCGAATAGGCGCCAAGAGTAGTGCCATCGTTGCTTCCAATGTCGACCACCAAATCACCAGCCCGCATGTCCACTATGCTTTGAATGCGCTCCACTTTCCCATGTAAGTGTCGCACCATGCTGGGGTTAAGCCCCGATCGGTAGCCGTAGTTCTCGCCATACAGTTCCTGGAGACCGTAACTGTGCTCCAGCTGGAGCAGACCACAGACATCAACGCCGCCATAGCATTTGACCAGGCGTAGCGGGCCTTTGGTTAGGGTGTGTGGCGACATCTCCTTCGGAAATACACCGGTCAGATATTGCTCTCCCAGATCTACAACCGGCACCAACTCGGCACTACCGCAGATACGACATTTACTGATTTTCTCGTACACGCTATTGACACACCCCCATCCGTTTGCAGACAGAGCTACAGGCCATGGCTCCTGAGCAATTTCTCACCACGAAATATTCCCACATCGCCCGCCATCATTTCCTTGACCAAGTCATGGAGGCCGTAGCGTGGTCTCCAACCCAGCTTTGCGCGGGCCCGGGAGGGATCACCCACGAGGGCATCCACTTCGGTGGGCCGAAAGTAGGCGCGATCCACCTCAACCACCAACTGGCCAGGCTTTACGTGATCAGGCGCGATACCCACGCGAGAGGTAAAAAGATCTTGGTCGACGGATGAAACCAAGGCTTTTTCTTCGAATCCTTCGCCGCGAAACTCGATTCCAACTCCGATCTCGGCGAACGCCATGCGGAGAAACACCCGTACTTCGGTTGTCTCTCCAGTGGCAATTACGAGATCCTCGGGCGTCTCCTGCTGCAGCATTAGCCACATGGCTTCCACATAATCCCGCGCATGACCCCAATCCCGCTTCGCAGATAGGTTGCCCAGGTATAGGCGATTCTGAAGCCCCAGGGCAATACGCGCCACGGCCCGTGTAATCTTGCGGGTGACAAAGGTCTCGCCGCGAATCGGTGATTCGTGGTTAAACAAGATGCCGTTGCAGGCAAAGAAATCATAGGCTTCGCGGTAGTTTACTGTGATCCAGTAGGCATACAACTTGGCCACGGCGTAGGGACTGCGCGGATAGAACGGAGTTTTCTCAGTTTGCGGAACTTCCTGGGCCAGACCATATAACTCGCTGGTCGAAGCCTGGTAGATGCGTGTTTTTTTCTCAAGACCCAAGAGGCGGATCGCTTCCAACATGCGCAGTGTCCCCAGTCCGTCAGCGTTGGCTGTATATTCAGGAGTCTCAAAGCTAACATGGACATGGCTCATTGCAGCCAAGTTGTAAATCTCGGCCGGCTGAACTTCTTGAATGACTCTGATCAGGTTCGTGGAATCCGTCATATCTCCATGGTGAAGAAAAAACCTGACGTCCTTTTCATGCGGATCGTGATACAGGTGATCGATGCGGTCGGTATTAAACATGGACGCCCGTCTGCGCAATCCGTGAACTACATAGCCTTTGGCGAGCAGCAGTTCGGCGAGATAGGCACCGTCTTGACCCGTGACGCCGGTGATCAGGGCTTTTTTAGTCATTGATGTTTTCCGTATAAATCTTCTAGGCGCACGATGTCATCCGCACCCAAATAAACACTCGATTGCGCTTCAATCATTTCTAGACGTAGCCTCGGCACCAGAGCACCGTAGGAATTGATGATCTGTACTTCCGAAAACTGCTTCTTAATGTGCTCAAATTCCTTCTGCTTAAGTCGGACTCCAAATCATAACGCTACTGATTTCGAGAATCACATCGGGTCAGCGACAAATACTTCAGTTCAAAATAGGATATGCAGTCCTTTGCCAAAAACACGGAGAGAGATAAATCACAGCTTTGATGCGCTGACTAAAAAGTGCTGCTCAAATAACTCGCTCAACTTAATTGATGAAAACCATTTTAGATACAGATATTTGAGCGCAATTCTAACCATTGCAAACTGTTTAATCGGGTCCACATCTCCACCTTCGGAAGCACCGCCAAAATGAGCTCCACCAAACCTGTCATTAGGCTCTGCGATAGTTACCAGGTATTGAGGACCCGGCTGTACTTGAGGGGCGAAACTGTACCTTATGGTCGTGGCTTCTAGTACTTCCTCGATTTCATCAACCGTCAATGACCGACCCCTGGATACACCCTCGTTATCTAGAATCGCTAGAATGCGGCTGCCCGGCCAGATGCCTTTGATCATGCAGGAGAGGTAGGCCGGCCGATAGGTTTCCGTCTTTTTTTCAAAAGGATACTCAAACCAATGAGAATCACGAATTTTGATTACGGATGCGAAGCCGAGTTGAGGATTTGCAGCCAGCCACCGGATGAGCGCTTTGTCCTTAACCGATATGGCAATGTAAAGTAGATGGGTCTTGATAATGTAGAGCGTATTTGCCAACAAAATGATAGGAATCAAAGCCATACCAACCGTAGGGGGCAGAAGCTGCAACCATCCGAAAACGGCAAGCGCAAATGGCAAGTGGAAAAGCATGAAGTTTTTTGAAGCCCATCCGCCCTCCGCAAAATCCTGCCCCACGAGCAAGAACGGCACGGCCCCGAGATACAGGAGCGCATAGCCAATCAAGAGAATCTGCAACGCCTCGTATTTTTCGATTACGAAAACCTCCTTGCTGAAGTCAATAATGAGTGATCCCAATGAAAGGCCTACAAGTATGAGAAACACGCTTTTAAACTGAAGCAATTCGAGAATCGGTTTTACCATTGGGATATCGATACCATACCTGAAGACCTTGAGCCAGCCTTTCAGAACGCGAAATGGCCTGATTCGTATTCGGTTGTAATTTTCATAATAGCCATGACGAGGAGCAAACATTTCTTTTGTGACCCAATACGCTATTGGCAATGCTATCAATAAAAATACTTTTACATATTCGCGCGCATCATAGTAACCATCCGGATATTTCGCGTACAGAAGCCATACGTAATACAGGAGGAAACCCCCAAAATAAACCAAGAGCGAATTAGCGTTGAACGCCACGAAGAAAAGAATCAGGGAGACTGAGAATGCAAGTATGTGTGCCTCATCCAGATTATTAATTGTGGTAACTGCAAGATAGCACCCTATGTAAAAAAGGGCGATTTTGAAGGTATATTGAAGGCTCACAACACCATCAAACGTAACGGTATAGGCCGGATACGAGAGAATCAACAGGGAGATGATGGCCGCCTGTGGCGGATTTAATAACTTCGTGTACACCCCGGTCAGAAAAACGAACAGCGCAATGATCAGGATGGAGGCAAGGGAGACCGTTCGATAAGCTAGTTGACGCCGTGGAAAGTGGCTCATAATCAGGTGTTCAAAGTAGAGACTGGGCATGCCGACTTCCGAATAAAAACGACGCATGGAAATTCTGTCCTCGTTCTGTTGCCAGAGATCCACAAGCCAGCCGTCCCAATACAGCCCATCATTCAAAAAAATGATACCGTGGGTCAAAAATCCATATCCAAGAATCAAACCCATGTATGGCACGCAACTGCTTAAGACTTCTTCCATTCAGAGGTCCTCCGACTCCCGTTGGCCCCAATAAGGATGTTCACGATATCCTTTCGATCGTCCAGTCAAAAACGGGTCGCACTGCGCCCGGCATTATTCCTCCATATCCGTAACGGTTTCCGTCGGCGTCCATTGGATCTCGCACATTGAAACTCATTGCGGACTGCTCGAAAAAGTTTACGACCCACCCCGATTCCCCAAAGGAGGTCAACGCCAAACCAACAAAATAAGCTCCATCGTTGAGAAAATGGGCGGGGATTCGGCACATCGCAACGTAGTCGCCGGACTCTACAATCTTCACGTTAGGGGCAACCGCGATAAAAGCGTACGTTCCGTCAGCTCGAATGAAGTGAAAATTTGGAACGGCCTTGACACTGGACGAATCGAGAATACGGTATCGCATTGCGATGACCACTGATTGTCCGATTTCCGGCTCGTGGATGACACGCCCGTCCAAATCCTGAATCTTGCCAGAAATCAATTGCACGTGGCTGTCCCCGATCTTTCTTTCTGATGTCGACAAATCAAACGCAGCAGGAGACGACGACCCGCCGCTATAATACTTGAGGATGACGTCAGAGGGCTCCCCATCAGCCATGAGTTTTCCAGACTCAAGGAGTACACAACGATTGCACAACGAGGTAATGGTCGCCATATTGTGGCTGACAAACAGCACGGTCCGCCCGCTTCCCGCGATTTCGCCCATCCTGCCGATGCATCTTCGCTGGAACTTTATATCGCCCACCGCCAACACTTCATCCACGACAAGTATTTCCGCTTCGAGGTGGGCCGCGACGGAGAAAGCCAGCCTTACGTACATGCCTGAGGAGTAATGTTTGACGGGCGTATCGAGAAATCTTTCGACTTCTGCAAAGGAGACGATTTCGTCAAATTTTTTATGGATCTCGGCTTTGCCCATACCGAGAATCGCACCATTGAGAAAAATATTCTCTCTGCCCGTCAATTCAGGATGGAAGCGCGTTCCTTCGTAGAGAAGACTCGCCACCCTGCCCCTTATCGCCACCTTTCCCGATGTCGGTTCCGTGATCCGACTCAGGATCTTAAGCAGGGTGGATTTCCCTGCACCGTTTCCGCCTATGATTCCGACTCTTTCGCCCTGCTTAATTTCAATAGAAAAGTCCTTCAGCGCCCAGAAGCGCTCTCGCGAGACTCTCTCGGCAGCTTGGCGGCCTTTGGCTCGCATCGACAAGTTCCGAATGCCGTCGCTGATCACGTCACGCAGGGCTACATAGCGAGGCCTTGCCTGATGCCGAAGGATATATTGTTTACCCAAATTTTCTGCGCGAACGATCCAATTCATTCAAAAAACCTATATCACGTCGGCGAAGGAGCGTTCGGTCTTGCGGAAGTACCAAATTCCGCAAACCAGAAACAGGGCAGCCGTTGCTAGACTCAAAGCCAATCCGGGGAGATAGAGCGATGCCTGTCCGCCTAAAACTGACCAACGAAAGCCATCGATCACTCCTACCATCGGATTAAGTGAATAGATCAGCCGCCACTGTTCCGGAACAACCGAACTGCTAAAACCCACAGGAGAAATAAAAAGACCGATCTGAATCAAGAATGGCACGATGTGGCGGAAATCTCGGTACTGAACATTAAGCGCTGCCAACCACAGAATAGGCCCTATAGAAGCGACGATGCCGAGAATCAGGAACAGAGGCAAGAACAGAAAGCGCCAATCAAGTATGAACTGATACCAGACAATCATAGCCAGCAATAATGTGAAGGAAATCAGAAAATCCACAAGACTGACTACCACCGCACTCACCGGGATAATGATACGTGGAAAATACACCTTGGAAATGATGTTCGCATTCGCGATGAGGCTGCTGCTACCCTCGGAAACAGCGTTCGAAACAAAATACCACGGCAGCATGGCGGCAAACACCAGCACGGGGTAGGGGATTCCCTCCGAAGGCAGCTTCGCCAGCTTTCCAAACACGACGGTAAAGATAAGCATCGTCAATAACGGCCTGAGGACGCTCCATGCAATGCCGATGGCCGTCTGTTTGTACCTGACAAGAATGTCTCGCCATGCCAAAAAGAAGAACAGCTCGCGATAACCCCACAGATCGCGCCAATAGTGAAGCTCGGATCGCCCCGCCTCGATCACGTGCACGTCGCTGCTCAAGATATGTTCTTGACTCATGAGTAAGTGTCCGCGCGAACGCTGGAAGGCAAGTGCGCGACGGCATCGCGATAAGCGGCCTGAAACTCATGATTTGCTTCACTCCAGACCTCAAACTTTTCCAATGTCTCCCGCAATCGATGTTGGGGGCCAGGTCCGGGGACGAAAGTCGAGAGAACCATATCACCGACAGTCCCGCCGGAATGGACCGAATCATAGCAGTATTTCATGTACTCAGAGCTTTTCTAGTTCCCGATCTCATTCGTAAGCGGAGAAATCGATGGCGTTAGAGAAATGCGTCAGTCAACTGCCGCCACCTCGCGCCGCTAGATCAAACCCGCCCAACACGCACAGCATAAAGAACAGGATAAAAGTGTAAGAACTAAACAACCTGACATGCGCGTTGTCACTCCACCGGAATACTACGCCACACCAGCGGCTCCACAATTATGATAACGGTCATAAGTCGCCCACGGAAGACTTTGTCGTCATGTTCCGTTATCAATCAATTCGAGACCGGTTTGAGTCGAGGCCGATTCGAGCTGACGGAACAGAAACTTGAGCACTGCTTTGGTTAATTCGGGCGTGGCTGCCGGGGCTGTGGACCACAAGGAGATCTCGCCGCAGCTGATGCGATCGGGCTGCTCGTAGGCTCCTCCGCCAAGTAGAACCGCCGGCCGCCTGAAAACCAGCGCGGCGGATCCCAATTCGTCAAAGTTCCCTACATACGCATCCGCCGCCCGCACCAAAGCCAGGCGCTCATGCAGACTCAGCCCGTAGCCATAGAGTGACTGGTTGTTGGTGGCCCCGGAAGCCGGCAGTGATGTGTACGGTGCGAGGTCGAAGAATCTGACATCGGGAAGCGCCGCCACAACTGCGGGAACCAGTGACTGATGCTCAAGCGGCACGTTCAGGCAAACAGCATAGGCCCCTCTGGCCTGACGCTTGAGCAGTGTCTGCGCATCGCGGGTGGCTGCAACTGGCAACACAATATCCGTATGGCCGTCCTGAAAAAACTCTTGCAATCGCTTGAAACTCAGCGAACCAACATTGTCGCACAGCGTTGACCAGACCATTGGCTCACAACAGTCTCGTTTCCCCTGCCACAGCGGCAGATCATCTGCCAAACTCGATGAATCCCAGTACAGGCCGACCGATCGGAGGCTCGGGGATGTCAACAGGATCGAAAAGACATCATGCAGGTTGGCATCGGCAGCCTCGCGCGGAAGACTTAAGCAGACATCGTATCGGGGTTCTACGAGGCCAGCGGAAATGCGATCGAGCCAGAGCATCACACTGCACGGCAAAGTCTCAATCGCGGTGGGAACCTCTCCCACGCAGACTCGCTCATATCCACGCCGTAATTGGATTACCCGGTACACACCGCTGAGCAGTACATAAATCAACGAGAACGGGAAAAATGCTAGCCGACGCAATGCGATACTTTGCAATCGACGCATGAGCATTACCGCCTTGCCGTTCATTTTCACAATGCCGACTTTCCTCTTACCCTCGTATGGATTTCTTCGAAGAAATCCAGCAGCACGTCTTGGGTCTCCTTTTCCCAGTAGAGGATCTGGTTTTCGGTGCCGAAGAGATAATGACGCCCGCCGACTGGGACGCCGTTATACCGAGAAAATACGTGTTGGACATTGGTGATCAGGTAGGGCTTCGTGCCGAACGTGGCCATGGTGGCGAATCCGCTGGAGGTGCCCATGAAGAGGTCTGCTCGATTCAAGAGCGCCAATTCATGCCCCAGCCCGAAACCCATGATACGGGGAATCAGCACGTTTGGCAGACGATACATCTTGCGATCCCACTCCGTGTAACCACCCAGGATCAGAAACAGCACGTCGGGGTGGCGTTTGTCCACACGACTGATGAAGGCATGCCATTCCGATAGCGGCGAATCCCGAAACATGTCCGCAGGCGTCAGGCTCAACGCGCCTTGGCGGATGTTCACCGCAACGACGAAGCGGCCATCGCAATGGGTCCGGCGGAACTCATCCGCCCAGACCCCATAACCACGCGGCGCCGTCAGCCACGGCAAATAGCCATGCTTGCCGTAAAAGGTGTTGATGCGCCGATGCGAAATAAAGTCTAGCTTCTTATTAAGATGACTGAAGAAGGACGGCCATATGGGGCGGCGGCGCATCACCTCGCGCAGGAGGAACAGATTGAAGGTCGGATGGTGGCGGACCAGTTTGAGCGACCGCAGCATCGGACTGCAAAGAAATGCAGGGAACAGGTTGTCGATGATGCTGATGTAATTATGCTGATTGACAAACGGCTGATAGCGGCTTCCGGGTCTCCATCGGTCGATAACCAGATACTGGTCAATCGCGTCGCAGCCGGCAGCCGCCGCGCCGACGTTGAGATTCATCGTCCAGGTCAGCGCATCGCCCAAGGCATAGGGGCCGTAAGAAAAGTCGTAGATGCCGATCATCGGCTTTCCGGCATCCATTTTGGCGCGGCCTCGGACTTGCGTGTCGTTCATTGCCTCTCACCCCGCACGGTGGCGGACGTGTGCGACCATTGTGCGACTAGCCCGCACCGTCTGATGCAGCCAGTCGGACATAAACAGCATGAGGTTGTTGGGGACGACACAAGGAAAGTCGGCAAACGCACAGAGTGTTCCGTGGGTGAGGATATAATCGTGGCCATAAAGTGTCGGAGATCAGCGCTCCGCCGTGAGACAGCGATAGGCGAGTACGGAAGAGACCGTCAGACAATCGATGATCTTTTGCTCGAGCACGAGGGTGACACATTCTTCGATCGGCACCCAGGCGATAGCGAGCGCCTCAGCTGGATCCGACACAAAGGGCCGACGCTCTTCGATCGACTCGCTATAGAAGACGCTGTTGAGATTTTCGACATTATCAAGACCGGGACGAAAACTGACCAGAGGCTTGAGGTGGGTGCAGAAGAATCCTGTCTCCTCCAGACACTCACGCTGCGCCGCCTCCGCCGGTGTTTCGCCAACATCCACCCGCCCGCCTGGAATTTCCCAGGCGATTCCTTTGATCAGAAAGCGGTATTGCGCAGTGAGCAGCATCTTTCCTTCTGAAACCGCGACAATGCCGGCACGAGAGCCAAACTCCACGACGTAATAATCCTTCGTGAACCCGTCGAATTCGGCATGGACATGGACGACGTTCTCAAGCGGATTGCTGTGTAGTACTCTTGGATTGGAGCAGTGCGGAGACGGCGATGGCACTATGGGAAGTCCCCTGGATGCCACCCTGATTTTTGCTGAACGATCGGCCATGCGGCTCAAAACGGTCCCGTGAAACTCGGATCCGGGACGTCGAGAAAGGCTTCTGGGCTGATCTCCGGCGCCGATCTGGCAGGACGTCCGGCAACCCGGCGCACGGCAGCGGCAATATCGTGTACCAGCGGATAATAGTAGTTCGCCAATGCACGCGTGGTAGGGGTCGGCAGATCTGGCAACGTCAATCGGATGGGAGGCGTCTTCAGATCGGCCAGGCACTGTTCGGTCACGCGTGCCAGCACTTCGGCGGAAAAGCCGACCGAGCGCCAGCCGTGGTCCACAACGATCACGTTGCCCGTTTTGCGCACGGATTCCAGGATCGGCGTCTCGTCGAACGGATTGAGCGTGCGCATATCGATGATCTCCACTTCAAGGCCTTCTTTGAGCAACTCATCGGCTGCGCGTACTGCTTCCAGTGTCATATAAGAACTGGCAACCACTGTAACGTGCTTTCCTCTACGCAATAAGTTGGGCTGCCCCAGCGGCACTCGATACAGTCCCTCAGGAACAGGTCCGTGGATTCCGTACAACCACCGGTGCTCGATGCACACCACCGGGTTGTTATCTTCAATAGCCGAGATCAAAAGTCCCTTCGCATCGTGCGGTGTCGACGGCATTACCACCTTCAAGCCCGGTACGTGCGCAAACCATGCATGGAGACTCTGTGAGTGTTGGGCCCCCTGCCCCCAGCCCCTACCAACCACCATCCGAATCACGAGCGGCGCGGATGCCTGACCGCCAAACATATAATGCCATTTCGCCGCTTGGTTCACGATCTGATCGATGGCCAACATGGCAAACTCCAGCCTGATATGAGTCATCACCGGACGCATGCCGTTGAGCGCTGCCCCGAGAACCACGCCAGTGATGGCATTTTCAGAAACCGGCATATCCAACACACGTTTGGGTCCGTATTTCTCTGCCAACCCCTTCGTGGAGCCGAATACAGCAGCCGCGTCCGGAGCGCCCAGTCCGATGATCACGACCTTCGGATCTTTCGCCATGCATAGGTCCATCGCCTCGTTCAGCGCTTGGACGAATTTGATCTGTCGCTCGCTCATGCGGATTCTTTTTGCCTCTCAAGAGGCATATAGATGCTTGTCGAGTTGATCGCGTGAGGGGAACGGGCTGGTTTTAGCAAATACCACGGCCTCTTCGATTTCGGCGTCGATGGTTTTTTTCATCAACTCGAGATCGGTCGAGTTCACGGTTCCGTTTGCGACCAACCGGTCGATATAGTTTTTCAAGGGATCGCGCGCTTTCCATGCATCGAGTTCCCCCGGAGGCCGGTATCCCAAATGCTCGTCACTCAGCGGACCGCAATGTTCGTACCACCGATAGGTCTTGAATTCGAGGAACGCCGGTCCTCTTCCGGCACGAGCATGCTCGATGGCTTCTCCTGCAATCGTAAACACCTCATCGGCATCGTTGCCATCACCTTGACGACTGAAGACGCCATGGCCCTCGGCCAGCTGGACGATTTCACGATTAGCAGGCTTTCGCACATCTAAAGGTGTCAATACTGAATATAGGTTGTTCTCACAGATCATCACCACAGGAAGCTTATGGATTGCGGCAATGTTCAAACTCTCGTGAAAGACTCCGGTTTCGGTTGCCGCATCTCCGAAAAAAATTACGGTTAGACACGGATTTCCCTGGAGGACCGAACTGAACGCGGTTCCTACACCAATGGGAATGGTACTGCCTACGACGGGCACAGCGCCCAAAAAACCGACGGAGCGGTCTATCAAATGCATGGAGCCGCCTTTGCCAGCAGCGCAGCCGGTGGCCTTGCCGTATAATTCCGCCAGCATGGCTTGGAGGTTGCCTCCCTTGGCAAGGTAATGGGCATGGCTTCGGTGAGCGGAGGTAATCAATTCCTCCCGCCTCAAATGCGCGCAGACGCCAACCGCAACTGCTTCCTGACCGATGCTGAAATGCGTAGGACATCGCATTTCCTGGTCGGCATAGAGATCGCGAATCCGCTCTTCGATCAGGCGAATACGCATGATCTCATACAGCATCCTTCGTGCGACATCTCCGGAAATCTTGGAATTCATAAGAGCAAGTTCTTGCAGATATACCAGTGAGCGCTAGGCGTCATGCACGGAGAGTGTAATCCATCGGCCAGTCGCGTAATTGATCGAGGTATGTCTTTCCCCACTCGACCATGTCCTTGAGGCCTTCTTCAAGGCTGATTTTTGGTTCCCACCCAAGATCGCGTTTGATCGCCGAGGAATCCAGCCAGTACCGAGAATCCTGCCCCAGTCGGTCTTCTGTGAACTGACACAACTGATCGAACGGTATATTCATCACCTTGGCGATGGTTTCAACCAGCACGCGAATCGAAGTGGGATTCAGTGGCCCTACGTTGTAGATAGTGCCCAGCGGCGCCTTCTCCGCCACCACATGAATGGCCCGAGCCAGGTCGCGGGCATGGATATAAGACTTCTCAGCGCGGCCACCTCCCTGCAATGGCAGCTTTCGGCCGGTGAGACCGCAAATTACCGCTTTCGGAATGACGCGGTGCAGTAATTGGCCCGGGCAATATGCGTTCGAAGGCCGAATGATGTTCATGGGAAACTTAAGGAATTTATGCACCGAAATCAGATACATATCGAAGGCCACCTTGGAAGCAGCGTAGGGACTGGTCGGTTTGATCGGCTCGTCCTCCTTGGTGGCATGATCCACCGACCCATACATCTCGGAAGTACCGATCTGGATGAAGCGCTCAAGGTATGGACGCTTCATCAGTTCTTCGGACAGTCTCGCCAAAGCCATAGAGTTGGTTTCAAAAAATCGCCAGGAATGTTTCCAGGACACCGCCCCTTCGCCTTGCGCGGCATAGTTGACGATGACCTGAGGCTTTTCTTTGTCGAACAACTCTAGCAGAAGATCCATTTCGTGAGTGACGTGGTAGGCATGATAGGAATAGCGCTTGTCACCCTTACCGACGTTGAGCGTGAACGGTTCCGGTCTCGCCGGGTTGCGCCCGACACCGATGACCCGTTCTGCATCCGCCTGCTCAAGCAGATATTTTGAGGTATGAATGCCGAATGAGCCTCCGCCTCCGAGCACCGCATATCGCTTACCCATGATACCCCCTTAATGACAACAACTAGGCTGATGAAAAATTGTTCCATTCCGGATCCGGGTCAAGAATGGTCCAGTAATAGTCTCCTTTGTATCCTGCCTCGGCGAACAGCTCATTCCATTCTAAAGGTTTGAGAAACGTCTTGGCCGTCAACACCCAACCCATAAATATCTCACGCTCTGCCTCGTTCCGATACGCATCTACTTGAATGTACCCGCGCGCCGGCGCCAAACGTTCTATCTCCCGAAGCGCTTGGATAAGCCGCTCACGTTCCAAATTGTGGAGCGTGTTGATGGACAACACGACGTCAAACATCCCGTCGAGAAACGGCAATCTGTCGGCAGTACCCACGACACAACTACCTCGTACTTCTTTTTCGCTATGGCTGATAGCGTAGGCTGAAATATCCAAGCCATAGACCCGAAGTCCAGGACACACGGCCATCAGGTCTTTCGCGAGAAATCCCTTTGCACAGCCCACATCCAGAACCCGATCCCCCGGTTTCAGGCCAAAATGCGCCACGATATCCCTAGCAATCGGTATCCAACGGCCGTCATACCGATAGCCTCCATAACCCTGTTCACGTGTACCGTCGAAATATTCGGCGCCAAACATGAGCGCCGCCTCTCGGTTAGCCGGATCTAGAGCACGCGGCCTTCCCATTTTGCGCTTGTCTCGCGGATAGTGCCGCATCAAGTTGATTTCGGCCATCACCCTTGCTCCATCATCTCACGATGCGCCTTCGCCAACCCCTCTTCCAGCGGTGTAAAAACGAACGCCGGAAACGCCTTTCGCACGGCCGTAATGTCGAAATGTCGATGCGTGATCGGTGTCTGCCGGGCGGTGTAGACGATCTCAATCGGCTTCTCAAACAGCGCTGCCACTTTCTGGCCAAGCTCTGCATACGATGTCGACTGACCCGTAGCCACATTCAACGTGCCGACGCTGCGATGGCAAAGTACGAGAACAGTGAGTGTCGCCACGTCATCGACTAAAATATGATCGCGCATCTCCTCTCCTTGACCGAACAACGTAATCTTCCCGTCTTTGCACGCCGCTCGTCGTAGCCGATTAGGGCCATAGGAATTGTGTGTATCGGTGGCCCCATAGACCAGCGTTGGCCGAAGAACGGCGACAGGAGACTTGATGGCGGACTTGATCATCATTTCACGGGCCAGATGCATCATTCCGTAGAGATCCTCAGGTTCAGTACACGCTTGCTCGCTGAGCAAACCAATGCGCAGGGGATAAACCGCATCCGAACTGAAATACACCACATGTGACGGCGGAACCTGCTCTAGGACCCGGCATAGATTCGCCGCCATACGAATATTGGCAAGGAAGGGTTGCAGCCCACGGCCCTTATCAGGTGTCAACGCCGAGAGCAGTACAATTGCATCACTCGGTTGCAGCATGGTTGCCAACCGATCACTGGTACCCTCAACAGTCAAGTCGAGATCCGCACTGCCCACGGGCAACACTGAAATCTGGGCTCGTTGCAGCGCCTCGACCAGTATGCGTCCGATAAAACCACGCGCTCCAAGCACCACAACACGAGCAGGACTTATTGCGTTTTCATTCAGGTGGTTCAACATCGTGTGGTAACTTTCCAGCTCTTTCTAAAGGGAAGCGCTCGTGGCGACTGCGGCAGTACCCCGCAGAGGAGGAACACCGAGCGTGAAATATTGCAGCCCTTGCGCAGTGACAGCATTTCCATCCAGGAGACGGTATGGATCAATGACGGTCCTCCCTGCCATAGTTTTGGCGAGCTGATGGGGATGGAGACCACGAAACACCGGCCAAGGCGTCATGATGACAAGTGCATCCACGCCTTGCGCCACTTCCAGTGCGCTCGTACAGCCTATCACCTCCGGATGCGTGACAGACGAAGCTGGCACCACAGGATCGTACACTCGTAATCGCCATGGCTTGAGATGCGACGTCAAGGCCAAGGACGCTGAATTCTTCGTTGAATGCGTGTTTTCTTTGTATGCAAGACCCAGAATGCCGATAACAGCTTTGCGATGCGCTGCCAAGACCTCCGTATGAAGGATGCGAAGGACCCAATCCCGACGGTGCCGGCTGTTCAGCAGGCACGATTCGATGAGACCCGCTTCGCTGCCCGTTGCTTCAGCAAGCCGCAATACAGTACTCAGGTCACGTTCTAGATTGCCCCCCGCCAGTCCAAGCCCCGGAGACAGATAGGCATGAGCCCCAATACGTTTGTCGAGTCTGAGAGCCGGTGCAATCTCCGACCAGTCCGCGCCGATCCGCTCGCTCAGTTCGGCCAGCGTGTTCGCCACTGTCACCGAAGCGACCAGGCAGCAATTGATGGAGATCTTCGCGAGTTCGGCGCTTTCATACCGCATCGGCAGGATCGGGCAAGCGAAGGCTGAGAGGAACTCATGAAACGTCTGCGGCAACGGCCGAGCGGGTTCAGCGCAGCCAATGATGAAACGCTCGGGGTGGAGCGCGCGCTCCACTGCTCGCCCAAAGATCAGCGTCTCGACCTGATAATAGAGTCGTTCTCTCGGCAGCGCGAGGCTGCGCGTGAAGCCCGGCGGCACCTGACAGAGAATCACTAGAATCGCGTCGCGTCTCAATCCCGCCTCGACGGTACCAATGAGCGACCGAATACCTGACAGGTCGCTCTGCCCTTGGTCATCAGTCGCCACATCGGCTGCGATATAGACGATGTCGCAGCGTTTCAGATCTTCAACTTTGGTAGTATATGTGACGCGTGACTTATTCTGTTCAAGCAGTCCCGATAAGCCCGGTTCCATGACCGGCAAGCGCTCTAACTTCAGATTCGCAATGACCTCGGCGTTGGTATCGAAGCAGACGGTCTCAAACTCCACGCCTGCCGACGCTGCGGCAGAATTGATACCGAGGTGGGTCATGCCTGCGAAACCGATCATGGGCTTACTCATATCGAAGCTTCTTTCTGCGCGTCCTGCCCCAATCGGCGCAGAAGACGGTTGAGCCACAGATCATTCGATAAGTCGGTTGCGACTCCCTGCTGGCAAAGCGACTTGAAGCGCGCGTATTCAAGCGCCCACGTTGGATCGTCTTGCACGAGAGTCACAGACTCCTCGGGCGGGCGTCCGGACGGCAGGATGCGCATGCGGCAGGTGAACGTCGTAGGGCCCCACTTACAGAGTGAGCGGATATGTGCGGTCCCCTTCTCCGCGAACACGTCGCAGGTGAAATGATTGCGCCACGACAACAGCGTCATTTCAAATTCCAACTTGGGCTTGGCCGTCTTCGAGACCATAACCACATGATCCGGCGCGCGATTTTCAAAACGGTCGGCAGACACAATCTGAAAGTCCTCGCCGAGATCGCCAAACCAGAACTTCGCAGTGTCAAGCAAATGGGAGCCAAGATCCGGCAGCACCCCTGCCCCTTGGTCGCGCCACACCGAATCTCTCACCAATCTGGCGGTGCCATTCCCATAAAACATTCGACAGTGATAGATCGTGCCTAATGTGCCGGATGCCACGAGGTCTCGCATCCGGACATAATGCGGTTCGAAACGATGGTTGTACGCGGTATAGCAGACGACGCCCTTGGCACGCGCGAGTTCCTCCAGTTTCGAGATCTGCTGATCCTCTGCTGCCCACAGCGGCTTTTCCACAAGGACGTGTTTCCCATTCGAGAGCAGATAGGTCAGCACTTCGATCTTCGGCTCATCAGGGATGCAGACCAAGGCTGTGTCATAGTGGGATAACGGCACATCTTCGACGCGACGGTATTCTGCTTCCCCATTCACGGGATCGACGGCGGCAATGAAGTCCTTCTCGGAAAATTTTCGACGCTTATGTCCCTGAACTCCAAGACCAACAACGATGGCTTTCATAGAATACAACCAGCTTTTAGCCAATCAAATGTAAGGATGAGTATGACCCGAAACGAACTCAGCGGAAATTGGCTTGGCGTTCGATGGCGTCAATCTTGCCACGCACGCCCTCGGGTGTGACCGGGATATTGCCGTCGCACTCGCACTCGCAGGCGGCTGCCATAGAGCCCAAGATCGTGGCAACCGTATCCTTGCCCGTCTCCAACATCGCTAAGGTCGCGTAGGCTAGTAGGGCATCCCCGGCCCCCACTGCATCCACGACCCGGTCAACGAAGGAATCCACAACGGCAAAGGAATCCAGTGATTCATGGTCTCTGTTCCGGCACGTGAGCACCCCACGCTCTCCCAGTTTGAGAATCAAAGTCTTACACTTGGCCGCATCGTACAGTGCCGAGGCAAGCGGACGGATACCGGAATCCTGATCCGCGAGCGCAAATCTGGCCTCTCGTTCGTTCGGGGTGATCAGGTCGAACCCCTTGAACTCAGTAATGTTGCCCCACCGACTAGCCACCTGGCTGTCTGCCACTTTGTACACCCCATCCGGAATCGCTCCAATCAAGGGTGGGATGGTTCGCCGGTTGAACATGCCGTGCCGGAAGTCACTGAATACCACGGCGTCACAGGGCGTACTTGAAATTGCCTGAGTCAACGCCTGGACGATCTCATCGGAAATGGATCGGTTATCCAACGTGTCGATCTTCAGCAACCGGTAACCTCCTGCGACAATGGCGTTCTTATTCGTCGTCGGTCGAGTCGGGTCAATCACTGGTCGGCACTGAACCCCTGACTTCATGAGTCCGTTCAGCACAAAGTCCTTCAACGCGTCATCACCGAGCACCGTCGAAAAGATCACCTCCGCCCCAGCGGCCCGTAGATGTTCGGCCACCACCGCAGCGCCGCCGATATAGTCATCGCGCCGTTCGTATAGCACGCTCATGGTTGGAGTCTTGGTCTGACCACCGATCATCGCCGTCTGTGTGTAGGTGTCGACAATCGTGTCGCCAACCACATGGACCCGCTTTCCCTTCAACCGATCCAGTGAATCACGGAGGGAATTGAAGGTCACTTTTGCAGAATCCATGAACGCCAGTAGTTTTTCTATCTTGATGCTTGGCGGTGCCAGATCGATGAGTTTAGACGACGAGTACACGATGTCGCCGGGGGTAAAGATTATTTTCCCACCGTACTCGCGCAGGGTATCGGCCTCTTCCCGAGTCTTTTGCGGCAAGCCGCCTGTCGTATATTCGTAGCCTTTGGCGAAGAAATCAGGTTGCAGTTTGCTGATATTCTTAATAGGAGTCGCGTTGGCATCGATGATGACATAATCCACAATTTCGTAGGCGGCCAAGTTAAGCGCGCGTAGGTCTTGCGGCACGTGAGGCCGATAATGACCCTTGCTGATGTGTTTGTCCGCAGTGAGACTGGCGACCAGAATATCGGCCTTACTCTTGGCATAGATCAGGTGACGCAAGTGACCCGGATGCACCACGTCGAACACACCGTGGCACATGATGACCTTTCGCTTGCGAGGGCGAGGGCCCAAGATACGACACAGCTCTTCCACCGATTTTATTTTGTGTGCGTACTGCTTAGTCAATGAAGGAGGCATAGCGGTTATCGGCTCCCCAAATATTGAAACCAGGTTTTGGTCGCTTCCGCGATAGAGGCCGGGTCCCACAGGGGCGCCTCTCGCCAGTAATCAATGTCGGCCAAAATGCGGCCGACCCCTTCTTCGAAAGACACCTGTGGCGACCAACTGAGATCGCGTCGGATCTTGGTAATGTCGGCCCACGTGCAGTCCGGCTCGCCTGGGCGCTTTGGCACATACACCACGTCACCTCCCAGCAACTCCACCAGACGATTGACCGATTGCGGATTGCCGGCCCCCAGGTTCCATATCTCGCCGCTCTTCGAAGATTCCGCCGCCGCAAGAAAGGCCCGTGCCACATCGGTGACATAGAGAAAGTCTCGTTTCTGCGTTCCGTCCCCGACCACTGTAAAGGACTTCCCGGCCAGCTTTTGCCTGAGAAAGACGCCGAATACCGCGCCGTATGCTCCCGATGTGCGTGATCGCGTGCCATAGGCATTGAAGATACGAATCGAATTGGCAGGCAATCGATAGACTTTCTCCCAATGGAGAACCGCCACCTCACCGAGGTATTTACTGAGCGCGTACGGATATTGCGGGGCGATGGGATGGTCTTCTTTCGTCGGGACGGCGGCTAACCCATAACAAGACGACGAGGCCGCATACACGACCTTCTGCACTCCGGCATGGCGAGCGGCCTCCAGCACGTGCACGGTTCCCTGCACGTTCGTCGATAGGTATTCGGTCGGTCGTTCGATGGATGGAACGATATCCCCGATGCCGGCGAAGTGGAAGACGAACTGGGCATCGGCGAACAGCTTGTCCTCGGAAGAGAGCGCCCGGATGTCGCGCTCATCCAACACCACGTCGGGATTCGACGCATGCTGGACCAGATTCGCTGATCGTCCTCCGACGAGGTTGTCGATGACGCGTACGCGGAAGCCCCCTGCGACCAGCAGATCCACCATGTGGCTGCCGATGAAGCCGGCCCCGCCTGTGACCACTGTCCAGGGACGACTCGACCTCACGATGCCTGTACCCGTTTCAGGACTTTGACGTTGTAGTACCGGTCATCCGTCATACTATTCGGAAGTTTCCCCTCGCGGAAGGCCCGGCACAGATCACGCACCGCATCCTCAATCGTCCGCTTGGGCACGAATCCCAGCTTCGCAGCGATCTTGTCCGATGTAATCCGGTAGGACCGATTATCATTGGTCGGCGTGGTGACGATCGGGATGTCCCCTTTCTCCGGAAATTCTTCTTGGACAACTTTCTTGACGATCTTTGCGATCTCCATGATGCTCTGATTTTGGTATCCCGCATTGAAAGTCTCACCGGCAATTTTCTCATCCGGCAGCTGCAAAAGCATTTTGTACAGATCGCACATATCTTGAATGTGCAAGTTCGGGCGTTGTTGCTCGCCGCCGAACACGGTGATCTTGTTGTTCTGCACCGCATGGTTGGTAAGGATATTCACAGAGAGGTCTAGCCGCTGGCGCGGACTGTAGCCGCATATGGTCGCGGGACGGATGGTCACGCACACGAAATCTTTTGATTGATGCTTAAAGAGAAGCGGCTCACAGAGCCCTTTGAACTTGTTATAAAGTGTCAACGGCACCAGCGGGTGCTCTTCGGTCACACGAGGCGATTCCGAATACCCGTATACAGATGACGATGACGCATAGATGAATCGGTTGACGCCTTGTTCCTTCGCCGCCACCACCATCGGTTCAAAACACTTATAGTTAATTTCTTCGCTTAATTTTTCGTCGAGTTCAAAGCCGGCATCATTGGAGATACAGGCAAGATGGATGATGGCGTCCACTCCCTTGCAGGCTTCGCGAAACGTCGAGGTGTCACGAATGTCGGCCTTCAGCAGTTTCAGCCGAGGCTGCGGCTTCAGTTCACAGCCGTAATACATCACGTCATAGACAGTGACATGGTAGTCGGCCGCGAGCAGCTGCGGGACCAGGAGCGTGCCGACATAGCCAGCCCCGCCGGTAATCAGGACATTCTTTATCATCGGTTGGTGTTCTCCAATGCGTGAATGTTACATCATCACAATTTGCCGGGAGCAGGGAATGCTGTACCCCGCTGCCACAGCATCCCGGTAAAACATCTCCACGGTTTCCAAGGAATAATCGCCGTGATCTTTTCCCAACAGAGAGAGCTTGTTCAAAATGTCATTGGTCGCCGTAATGATATGACAGCCTGCCTCATCGGCCTGCACAATGTTCAACAACTCCCTTGGGCTTGCCCACAGCAATTCGGCTTTCGGCCGTGTTTTAGTGACCGCAAGCGCCTTCCGCATGACCGGGACGGGATCGACGCCCGTGTCCGCGATGCGTCCGGCGAAGACGGAGATAATGGCAGGGGTCTCGACCGCCAAATGCTCGGTGATAGCCTGGACCTGCTCCACCGTCATGACAGCCGTAATATTGAGTTTGACGCCCGCTTTCGAGAGCCGATGGATCAAAGGACCTGAGAACACACGCTTCGTATTGGTCACTGGAATTTTCACGATGATGTTCGGCCCCCACGACGCAATTTCGAGCGCTTGCGCTTCCATTTCTTCGAATTCGTCGGCAAACACCTCAAAGGAGATCGGGCGATCCTGGACGATAGCCAGGACGTCTTGGGCAAAGACTTTGTAGTCTCCAATTCCTGCTTTCCGCATCAGCGTCGGATTGGTCGTGAATCCTTTGATCCATGGCTTCGCATACATCGCCTTGATGCCGGCAAGATCGGCTCCGTCCGCGAAGATCTTGATTTTCAAATTGTCCAACATCGTCATGCCTCTCTCCTCTGGATGATACGTGCGTTACAATGCCGCAAGATGATCGCGGCCGCCTCTGTCAGGTTCCCACACGTGGCATCAGGTTCCTCGCGCAGCGATTCTACATAGCCACGGTCGATAAAGATCGTATAGCATCCCGCCGCGCGCCCACATCCGACATCGCGCCAGCGATCACCCACCATGTAACTCCCGGTCAAGTCGATCCCGCGCTCTTGTGCTGCCTCCAACAACATGCCCGGTTTCGGCTTGTAGCACGCACTCGTTGGCGTTTCCACCTCGTAGCACACCTTGATGTCATCCAACGGCAACTCCGTCATCAACCGCCGGTGCATGGCTTCAACGACTTCACGTCTTTGAACGCCCCTCGCGACATCCGGTTGATTGGTTGCGACGATCAGGATGAAGCCTGCTTCAGCGAGGTCTGTGAGCGCCTCTTTTACACCCGGCAAGATGGAAAACTGTTGCAGGCTTTGAGGAGGATACGGTTTTCCCTCTCGTACAATAACATCATTCAGCACGCCGTCGCGGTCCAAAAACACCGCGGTCGGGCTCATCGCACTCCGCGTGCGGCGCTCTCACTGCTTTCCCATTTGGTGTCCACGATCTGCAATTTCGGGTGGGATACAAGACAATGCCAGACCACCCCCTGGAACGCCTCGGTATGCGGTGTGATATGAGCCGGGTTCATGGTCGGTACAACGACAACCGCATCTCCTACCTTTTTGGTATAGCCTCCATTGCGGCCGACTACTCCATAGATCTTCAACCCTCGACGTTTAGCTTCATCGAGCGCCTTGATCAAGTTGACGCTGATATTTCTCTCCGCATCTCCGCCCCCGACAGATAAGACAAAGACGGCATCGCTGTTGTTTGCGCGGCTCACCTTTAACCAGGCGGCGAAGACCGTCTCCCAGCCTTCATCGTTCGTACGGGCCGTCAATTCGGAAACGTTGTCCACCGGCGAGTACGCTTCAATACCACAGAGTTTCCGAAAGTCGTTGACCGCGTGGCTGCAATTCGCTGCACTCCCACCCACGCCAAGCAAGAATAGCCGGCCTCCTCGGTCACGTAATCCAGCAAGTCCTTCCGCTATACGTTCGATTTCATCATAGGCGATTGCTTCGCAAATCTTCTTTGCCTCATCAAAGAAACTCGTGACGTGTGACATAGCGGTCGCTCCCTCCAGATCATCAAAGACTGGGTGCCCTTCTATCAAAGGGGGACAGACAAATCAATCAAGCGATTCAGCCCTGCCATGTAGGGCCGAACTGCCTCTGTCTGCATCGTAGCAATTGTGTGTCAACTTGTTGGATTGGCTATCACGATTCTGGGCGCTAGTCTTGAACGACACTAAAAGAAAAGTATTATAAGGGCAGAGAAGTTGCCGCCAACCTCATTATTCCCTAGTTTGCCGTTTGGTTTCTATACCAGGCAACGGTCTGGCGAATACCTTCCCTGAGGACCGTGCGAGCCCTAAACCCAAAAGCACTTTGAGCCCTTGATGTATCAAGACACCGCCGTGGCTGCCCGTTGGGACGTGAAGAGTCCCAGGCAATCCGACCAGTAAATCCGGTCACATCGGCAATGGTTTCGGCCAATCTCTTGATCGACACTTCCTCTCCGGCTCCGACATTGACCGGGTCCGGTCCATCATACCGCTCTGTCGCGAGCACGATGGCTTCGGCGCAATCTTTGACGAACAAAAACTCTCTTGTGGGAGTTCCATCTCCCCAGCACACAATCTGATCTTCTCCCCGACGAACGGCTTCCACGCACTTCCGAATCAGCGCAGGAATGACGTGGGATGTGTGCAGATCGAAATTGTCTCCCGGCCCATACAAATTGACGGGCAATAAATAGATCGAGTTGAATCCATATTGTTGCCGGTAGGCTTGGCCCTGTACGAGTAGCATTTTCTTAGCCAATCCGTACGGAGCATTGGTTTCTTCGGGATACCCATCCCACAAGGTATCTTCCTTAAAAGGCACCGGCGTGAATTTGGGGTAGGCACAAATCGTCCCGAGAGATACAAATTTCTTTATGTCCCGCTGTCGTCCCACTTCGAGTAACTGCACACCCATCATCAGGTTGTCGTAAAAGAACTTACCCGGATTGTCGAGATTGGCACCGATCCCCCCGACCCGCGCAGCAAGGTGAATGACCAGGTCGGGCTTGGTGTCATCATAGACGCGCTCGACGGCTTCCATCCGCACGAGATCATACTCTTTGCTTCTCGGCACGAATACGTCTGCGCCTCCTCGTGCCCGAATCATATCGACCACGTACCGGCCCAGGAACCCTGCGCCTCCCGTCACCAGGACACGTTTATTCGACCAATATCCCGCTGTCACTTGGCTCCTCGAGTACCTTCTAATTTTTGCCGCTCTTCCTGGAGGTCCGCCTGGACCATCGTTTTCACCAGTTCGGGAAAGGACATTTTGGGCTGCCACCCCAGCTTCGTTTTCGCCTTAGAAGCATCTCCGATCAAAAGATCTACTTCCGTGGGACGATAGTATCGTGGATCGATCTTGACGTACTGCTTCCAATCCAAGCCGACTTCGTCGAATGCCAGATCCAGCATGTCGCGCACCGAGTGCGTTTCGCCGGTCGCCACCACATAGTCGTCGGGATCAGCCTGTTGCAGCATCAACCACATGGCTTCTACATAGTCGCCGGCATACCCCCAATCCCGTTTGGCATCCAAGTTTCCGAGATACAGCTCTTGCTGGACCCCCATCTTAATGCGCGCCGCGGCTTTGGTAATCTTGCGGGTGACAAAGGTTTCACCACGTCTCGGCGATTCATGGTTGAAGAGAATGCCATTACATGCAAACAGATTGTAGGCTTCTCGGTAATTCACGGTGATCCAATAGGAGTACACTTTCGCGACACCGTATGGACTTCGAGGATAAAATGGAGTGGTCTCTTTTTGAGGTACCTCTTGAACCTTCCCGAACATTTCGCTTGAGGAGGCCTGATAGAATTTCGGCTGTAAGCCGGACTCTCTGATCGCCTCGAGAATCCGCAAGGTCCCAAGGCCCGTGACTTCCCCCGTGTATTCGGGAATATCGAAACTTACCCGCACGTGACTCTGCGCACCTAAGTTATAGATCTCATCCGGTCTTACGTTTCGTAAAATATTGTTCAGCGAACTCGCATCGTTGAGATCCCCGTAGATCAACCGTAGCCGCGTTCCAGCAACATGGGGATCCTGATAGATCTGATCGATCCGGCCAGTGTTGAACGAGCTGGATCGTCGGATGATCCCATAGACTTCATAGCCTTTGCTCAAGAGCAGCTCCGCAAGATATGAGCCGTCTTGTCCGGTAATCCCCGTGATTAATGCTTTCTTAGCCATGAGTGTCCCCGTCAGTACGCCTAAGAGCTACACCGATACGACGTCATCTGCCTGGATCTCTACCGCCTCCGCCTGCTGTATGAGTCGCACGCCGATTACCAGCCGATGGCGCTTTTCTTTGCGCAGCAAAATTCCCCGCACGCCTTGTAGCACACCTCATCCACGTTTCGACTCGGCCGTTCCAGGCCTTCTTCAGGTAGCTTTGGGCCAGCGATTCGTTCGTCACAACTCAAAAACCTCGCCCTGCCGATAGTCCGGCTTGAGATCCCAGTACCAGGCGTTGCCTTTCCAGACACGCTTGGCGCCGAGCTCGGAGAGTCGATCCCGCAGGCGAGCCAAGCGCTGCGCGAAGAAACCTTGTCGATCGTAGAGCACCCTGGCGCCGGCCGCCCGCTTCACATGTTCCTCCACAGCTTCCTCCACCGCCTCGAATTCCCTGACCCGATTCAGCCGCCCGGCCGGAAGATCCCGTGCCACGATCAAGAGGTCAATATCGGAGTCATGCCGCATGGTTCCCCTGGCGACAGAGCCGTAGAGCACCACCGATACCAGCCGATCTCCATAGATCTTCTGAGCGGCGGCCGCAATCCGTTGAGTCAGTTGGTCAAAGGCGTCTTTCAACATCGCCGCTGCATCCCAATCTCATGTAGCTGGCGGCAGGCATTGCGAAGATGGCCGGCGAGATCTCGGAGCGATCGAGATTGACCTCACTCACCGATGGCCTCGCGGAGATACCGTCTGGCAAACGGCGCGAAGTCACAGTATTCATCCCAGGAAGCCGTTTGACCTGCCGGCCACTTCATTCTAGAATAGAACCGCACGGAGGGTGATGATGCGTAAGACCATCGACGCCGTTTACGAAAATGGGGTCATCAAGCCGGTGAAGCCGTTGAGTCTTTCTGAAGCCCAAAAGCTCAGGGTCACGATTGATACGGCTGAGAGCATTGCGCTGACCACAACAGCCCTCATCAAATCCGATGCCACGCTTGTCCTCCGGGTCGCAGAAAACGACGAGTATCTGTACAACTCCTCCCTCCCCTCATGCCCATAACGGTTCCGGATGATTCCGTCATCTTTCTCGACGCAAATGTTTTCGTCTACCATTTTTCCGGCCCAACCCCATACACCGCACCCTGTACCCAGTTGCTCCAGCGAATTGAAAACAGTGGGCTCTCCGGCTGTACATCCACGCTGGTCGTGGCCGAAACGCTTCATGTCTCCCCTCAGACTGCCATCCGACACCTGAAAGCAAACCCGAAACACGTGGCACGGCTCACCCAACATCTTCTCGTCCCCGATCACATTGAAGCGATGGGAATCGAGATTCTCGCGGTTGGTCTCGACGACATCCGGACCAGCGCGGTCGTCAAGAAAGACCATGGATTGCTGACCAACGATGCCATCAACCTGGCCCTCATGCAACGGCATCGCCTTACGTATATTGCAAGCAACGACGCGGATTTCGACCGCATCCCCGACCTTGTGGTCTGGAAGCCCGCCTGAAAAATTAAACGGCCACGACATCATCCGCCTGAATCTCCACCGCTGCGGCCTGCTGAATGAGGCGCACTCCAAGAACCAGCCGATGACGTTTTTCCTTGCGGAGCAGAATGCCTCTCACACCTTGCAGCGGGCCGCGGACGACCTCCACTCGCATGCCTTCGTGGAGATAGGGATGCGGATCATAGGGAAGGACACTGGCCATCAGATTGGTCCCGTGAGGTCCCTACAGCTCCGCTTGCAGATAGCGCCCGACCGCACGCAGGTAGGCCTCGAAATCCTGCAGAGACTCGCGAATCACCCGCCACACTTCGCGGTCATCGACTCTCCAGTAGAGATGCACGAGCAGATTACGAAATCTGGCCATCTTGCTCATTCTTACCTTCAGGTCGGACTCCAACACGCCCACCTCAGCAAGAATCGTCATGCAGTCGGCGTAATCCTCGGGGCTCCGCCCCCCTTTTTTGGCCGCGAGGTGATTGCAGATATCGAGCGCCGCTTCCGCGGCGACGATCAGCAAATATTTCGCGCTGTTGACGGTTTTGGCATCGAGCAGGAAGGCCTCGACGTCCTGCATCCCAATCTCATGTAGCTGGCGGCAGGCATTGCGAAGATGGCCGGCGAGATCTCGGAGCGATCGAGATTGACCTCACTCACCGATGGCCTCGCGGAGATACCGTCTGGCAAACGGC
>CAZOHW010000009.1:0-27732 GCA_964579525.1 uncultured Nitrospira sp.
TCCTGGAAGAACAGCGACGCCGCGAAGTACCAGTCAGTACCGGTGCTATGCCGATGTCGGATCGGAAGGAACTGCTAGCGTGGGTGTGGGGCATCCTGGTTCGAGCGTACCGCGAGGCAGTCTTGGCGCCTGTCCGGTCTAGTCGATGGTCCGTCGCAATGTGGGGAGCCAGCTTGTTTCTTCCCTTATCGGGGGTACTTCTGTGGATGACGAATCGATTGCGACAGGAATGGTGCCAGGCCGAAGTCGCCAGGCAAGCCTCAAAGGAAGCGCAGGAACTCCGCCAGGCCATCGTCGATAACGCGCTGGACGCGCACATCTTGATGGATCAGGAAGGGATTATTGTGGGCTGGAACCACAAAGCGGAAGAAATCTTCGGCCGGTCGCCTCAAGAAGCGATGGGCAAGCATCTGGGTCAGCTGATCGTTCCCCCCCATTACCGGGAGGCTCATGCGCAGGGCATGAAGCAATTTCTGGCGACAGGGGTCGGACCCTTCCTGAACACACGAGTCGAAATCGAGGGTTGGCACAGAGAAGCTCGGCCGTTTCCAATTGAGCTGACGATGACGGCCCTGAAGAATTCATCCGGCTATGTCTTTAGCGCCTTCGTTCGGGATGTGACGGAACGGGTGAAGCAGCAGCAGCGTCAGGCCGCGGAACACCGAATCGCCGAGCTGCTCTTGGACACCACTTCATTCGAGGCGGCAAGCCAGGAGATCATGCGCACAATCTGTGGGACGCTGGGATTGGCGCTCGGGGTTCTCTGGAAGGTCGATGAGAAAGTCCAGGCACTGTGTTATGTCGAGGCGTGCAAGAACACGCCGAAGGACATTGATTGGTTTCTCGACCAAACGAAACGCATCCGTTTTCGCTTGGGGGTCGGTCTTCCAGGCCGGGTCTGGGAAACTGGAAATGTCGAATGGCTTTCGGACGTGGTCAACGACGGCAACTTCCCCAGGGCGTCGCTTGCTGCAGCGGTCGGCTTTCACGCCGGATTCGCGTTTCCTATCCGCCTGGAGGACAAGGTGTGCGCGATCATGGAATTCTTTGCCGAAGATATTCGGGAGCCGGACCAGAAGTTATTGGATATGTTCCATAACCTGGCGTCGCAGCTCTCGCAGTTTTTGAGGCGTAAGATGGCAGAAGTGGCCATCACCGACGCGAAGACCGGTGCGGAGCAAGCGGTAAGCGAAAAGATGATGTTGTTGGCTACGGTCGAGGCATTTTTTGTCAGGCTGACCGAATCGGGTGTGGTCTGCGAGTGGACCAGCAAAGCGGAAAAGCTGTTCGATATTTCTCTTACCGACGCCATGGGGCACACAATTCGTGATCTCTCCATCGCCTGGGATTGGGAAATCGTCTCCGATGCGATCAACCGGGCGGCTGAGATGGTGACCACGGTTCGCCTGGACAAGGTTCTGTTACACAGGAACGAGGATCAGTCGCGGTTTCTGAAGCTGACCATTTCACCGCTCTGTCGGGATTCTGGCATCGATGTCGTGATCATGGGCGAAGACATTACAGACTATCTGGTGCTTGAGCGGGATCTCGCCCAGGCGCAAAAACTCGAGTCGATCGGGCATTTGGCGGCCGGCGTGGCGCATGAAATCAATACACCGACACAATTTGTCGGAGACAATATCCGCTTCCTATCGGACGCGTTCTCCGATCTACTCGCCGTGCTCCACCGGGATCGGGAGTTGTTGGCCTCTGCTAAGGCTGGGATCTGCACGTCGAATTTGATTGAGGCCTGCGAAGCGGAAATGCAGCGGGCCGACATCGACTACTTGACAGAAGAAATCCCCAAAGCGATCGAACAATCTTCCGAAGGGATCACGCGAGTCGCAAAGATCGTGAGGGCGATGAAAGATTTCGCCCACCCAGGGAACGACGAGAAGGCACTCACCAACCTCAATGCGGCTATCGAAAGCACGGCGACGGTGTCGCACAATGCATGGAAGTATGTGGCGGAGTTAACGACGGATCTGGCGCCGGACCTCCCTCTGGTTCCCTGTCTGGTGAACCAGTTCAACCAAGTGATTCTTAATTTGATTGTGAACGCCGCCCATGCCATTGAGGACGTCGTCAAACGCACTGGGCAGAAGGGCATGATTACGATCACATCACGACAGGCAGGCGACTGGGCGGAAATCCGGATCGCGGACTCCGGGACCGGCATTCCCGAGGATATCCAACACAAGATCTTCGACCCGTTCTTCACGACAAAAGAAGTTGGGAAGGGGACAGGTCAGGGACTGGCCATCGCGCGTGCCGTGGTGGTTGGAAAACATCAGGGGACGATTACAGTCGAGAGCAAGGTCGGTACGGGGACGACATTCATTGTCTGTCTGCCATTGCATGAGCCGACCAAGACACAGGAGACGGAATTGGCGGCATGAAAGCGCATGTGGTATTCGTCGACGACGATGTGCGTTTCCTGGACGGTCTCCGGAGGATGCTCCGGTTCCAGCGCGATCAGTGGGACATGACATTTGTCACCAGTGTAAACGAAGCCTTGCAGTGGCTGGACCAGCATGGCGCCAATGTGGTGGTCTCAGATGTCATGTTGGCGGGCCGGAACGGGTTCGACCTTCTCTGCACCATGATGGGATCTACAAGATTTAAGTATGTGCCGGTGATCATGATGACCGGGTCCGACGAGCGAAACTTGAAACGGCGTGCCTTGGACTATGGCGCGACGGATTTGGTCAACAAACCGGTCGATGTCGAGGAACTGATCGCCCGCATCCGCAACGCGCTTCAACTGAAACAGTGTCAGGATCAGCTCCGTGGACAGAACGATCTGCTCGAACACAAGGTTCTAGAACGCACCAAAGCGTTGGAAGCCTCGCGCATCGACTTGATCTGGCGCCTCGGACGGGTCGCTGAATTTCGAGACGAACAGACGGGCAACCACATCATGCGCGTGGGATCATTCTGTAAGGTGTTGGCAGAAACGCTCGGGATGCCGCAGGACTTTGCGGAGATGATCTTTCTCACGAGTCCGTTACATGATATCGGCAAGATTGGGATTCCGGACAGTATTCTCCTGGTTCCCAGAGCTTTTACGCCCGAGGAGTGGGACATCATGAAACAACACTGCGCCATCGGAGCCGAGATTCTGCAGCAGGAGACTCGGATCCCATCTCCGAGGCAGTCCGAACGAAATCCCTTCCTCGAGATGGCTTCCTCCATCGCGCTGGGCCACCATGAGTGGTGGGACGGCTCGGGGTATCCGCAACAATTGTCCGGGGAGCGCATTCCGTTGGAAGCGCGCATCGTGGCCGTGGCAGATGTATATGATGCGTTGAGCTCAGCCAGGCCGTATAAGGCGGCGTTTCCTGAAGACAAAGTCCTCGACATCATGGACAAGAAAACCGGCAGCCACTTTGATCCAACCGTGTATCAAGCGTTTCGCCGGTCGCTGGTCGCATTTCGCGATATATCCAGACAGTTACCGAATCAGATGGCTGCCTAGTGCGGTAGGGGAAACATGCTTCATCTCCTCTTTGTCGATGACGAGCCGAAGCTGTTGGAGGGGTTGCAACGTTCGCTGCGATCCATGCGAAACGAATGGAACATGCTGTTTGTCGGGGGAGGAGAGGAAGCGCTCAAGGTACTCGAACAGACTCAAATCGACATCGTGGTGTCGGACATGCGCATGCCGAAGATGGATGGTGCCCAGCTGTCGGACGAAATCCAGCGACGCTATCCCCACATTATCAGAATCATCCTGTCAGGACATTCCGACAAGGACATGATCTTTCAGTCGATCGGCACCACGCATCAATTCCTGGCAAAACCTTGCGAGGTCGCGCAGCTCAAGACGACGATCCTTCGGGCGTACCGGCTCAGGGAGGTGCTCAAAAGCGACTCCCTCCGCACATTGGTGACGGGTATGCGAGTCGTTCCCAGCCTGCCGACTCTGTTCATGGATATCAAGAAGGAGGCAGAATCCAAATCTCCCTCGCTGAAGGCCGTCGGCCACATCATCGCCAAAGACATCGGGATGGCGGCACGATTGCTTCAGCTCGTGAACTCCGCCTACTTCGGCTTAGCGAAGGATGTGTCCACCGCGGAGCAGGCGGTGATCATTCTCGGTTTGGACACCATCCAATCGCTCGTGCTGTCTGTTCACGTGTTCTCCCAATTTCCGTCGGACAAAGCGGCGCATTTCCACATCGATCGCTTATGGGGGGAGAGCATGAAGATCGGCACTCTGGCCAAAGCGATTGCGAAGGCGGAGCAGTGCGCTCCTATCGATATTGAACGGGCGTATACAGCCGGGTTGCTCCAGGATGTGGGCATGCTCGTGCTGGCAGGGAACGTCCCAGATCAATACGATGCCGTGCTCATGGAGGCGTCCACCAAGGGATGTGCGCTTTGGGAAGCGGAGCAATCGGCATTTGGAGCAACCCATGCGGAAATCGGCGCATATCTGCTGGGCTTGTGGGGATTGAGCGATCCGATCGTGGAAGCCGTGGCCTACCATCACCGACCAGGGGATTGTCCCGGGGAGACCTTCAGTCCGTTGACGGCGGTGCATGTGGCGAACGCGCTGTCGCAGAAGCAGGCTGAGTCGACAACCGAGAATGTGGGGGCACGGCTCGATATGGCGTATCTCGATAAACTGAAATTGGCCGGCCGGTTGCCGTGTTGGCAGAAACTGGATGACCTGTTGGAGAAGGAGAAGGCGAATGACTGACTCAATCCTCTGTGTCGATGATGATGCCAATATTCTGGCCGGATACAAGCGCCAACTCCGTAAAGACTTCAATCTGGAAACGGCCGTCGGACCGGAACAAGGCCTCCAGATGGTGGCTGAGCGGGGTCCGTTTGCGGTTGTGGTGTCTGATTTCCAGATGCCGGGCATGACCGGCATTCAATTCCTTGCCAGAGTACGGGAGCAAGCGCCTGAGACGGTCCGCATGTTGTTGACCGGCAACGCGGACCTTCAGATGTCGATCGAGGCGATTAATCAGGGGCAGATTTACCGGTTCTTGAGCAAACCCTGCACACCGGAGATGTTGGCGAGAGCGCTCAATGCTGGTCTGTCCCAACATCGCCTCATTACCGCTGAGCGGGAACTCTTGGAGCAAACGCTCAGCGGGAGCATCAAGGTGTTATGCGAGGTGTTGTCATTAGTGAATCCTGAAGCGTTCGGGCGATCCTCCCGCATTGTGCGGTACGTCGAAGCGATTGCCAGTCACCTGCATGTGACGGAATTATGGCCGATCAAAACCGCGGCCATGCTGTCCCAAATCGGTTGCGTGATCCTCCCGGAGACGGTGCTCAAGAAAGTCTACCGCAGCGAACCGCTGACCGCGGAAGAAACGCAACTATTCAACCAGCATCCGTTCATCGCCGCCGATTTGATTGCCAAGATTCCGCGCATGAAACATGTCGCGGACATTATCCGGTCTCAGGATAAGTACTATGACGGCTGTGGGCTGCCGGGCGACCGGCGGCAGGGCAGCGAGATTCCGATGGAGGCCCGGATTCTCAAGGTGGCGCTGGATTTTGACGCGCTTGAATCGGCGGGCAAGACGAAGATGGACACGTTCGATGAGCTCAAGAGGCGAAAGGGATGGTACGATCCGACGGTCCTCGACGCCCTGAAAGCGGCGTTTGCCAACGACATCAAATATGAGATCAAGACAGCCGTTGTCGCCGACCTTCGACACGGCATGATACTCGGGGAAGATATCCAGACGACCACCGATGTGCTGTTGGCCTCAAAAGGACAAGAAGTCAATGAGTCCATCATCCTTCGTGTTCAGAATTTTGCCAGAGCCATCGGGGTGAGAGAACCGTTTACGGTCCTCGTTCCTGTCGACTTACAAAATGGGGCGGGCAGCCTGGCTGAGCCACGAAAAGCCGCCTAGAACTGCACGGTATCAAAACCGCTCCGCAAAAAGCTTTTCGGCTTCGACTCAAGCCAGCCGATTCAGGAGACCATCGATTTTCTCTTCCGGTTTCCCGATCAGTTTTATCAAGTGTTCTAATTGATCGGCCGAAACAATACCGAATTGGTTCTCCAAGATAGGGGAACCTCCAGGGAATTTATGACTGCCTTTTTATCAAGACTGCTTCAGCTGCCTATGAGACGACTCTGGGATATTCTCCCCCACGGGTATTCTCTTGAGCATGAGGAATGGTTACGGCGCCATCGCGGAATCGTCTGGCTCCTCTGGCTGCATGCGGCAGGGGTTCCAATGTTTGGACTGTTGGTGGGTCACCATGTCCTGCTTGGGTTAATCGGTGGGGGAGTTCTGGGAGGGCTTTTCATTTTAGCAATGAGTCAGTGTTTGTCCGATCGATTACGTGCGGCTGTTGCGACTGTTGGACTGATGTTGGCTTCGTCATTGCTCGTTCACCTTTCCGGTGGAGTCATTGAATTACACTTCCATTTCTTCGTGATGATGGCCGTGATCATGCTCTATCAAGACTGGCTACCCTTTGTGTTAGCTCTCATTTCGGTCGTTGCGGACCATGGAATCATCGGCATGCTGGCTCCTACGATGGTCTACAACCATCCAGCGGCGCAACATCATCCCTGGACCTGGGCCTTTATTCACGGCGGATTTATTTTGGCTGAAAGCGCAGCGCTTCTCGTCTATTGGCGGGTCACTGAGACGGAAAGCGTCCTTCGGCGAATCCAAGCGGGGCTGTCCGAGCTGGCAAAAAGCCCACAAATCTATGGCGGTAATCTCCAAGAAGCATTTCAAGCGGCGACGCGCGTGGCAGCTGAGTGTCTTCGCACCGAGCGGGTCAGCATCTGGTTTCTTGCGGCGGATCGTTCCGCCATTCAGTGCGTCGATCTTTATCAGCTGACCACTCGAGAACATTCTCAGGGCATTGCGTTGGCGGCGACCGACTACCCGAGATACTTCCAAGAACTTCATACCGAGCAGATTATGGCCGTTGATGATGCTCTGGTCGATCCGAGGACGGCGGAATTTACTGCAGCCTACCTCGTACCTCATGGCATCACATCCCTGCTCCACGTTCCGATTCGCTCGGAAGGTAGGATGGTAGCGGTGATTTGCCATGAGCATATCGGCCCCATGCGCTGCTGGACTCTTGAAGAACAGCATTTTGCGGCATCCGTCGCGAATGCGGTGGCCTTGGCAATAGAGGCCGCCAACAGACGGAAGGTTGAGCAAGCGTTGCGGGCGAGCGAAGGACGCTTGACCATGACCGTTCGGAATACCAACGTCGGGATTTGGGATTGGAATCTCGATTCGAACGATGTGTACTTGTCGCCTGAGTGGAAGAGGCAATTGGGGTATGAAGATCATGAGATCGACAATGCCTTTCAGGAATGGGAGGGCCGGTTGCATCCAGAGGACCATGACCGTGCATTGGACGCTATCAAGACCTATTTGAGCCAAAGAGAATCTCAGTTCGAATTAGAGCAGCGTCTTCGCCATAAAAATGGGTCGTATCGCTGGATTCTTTCCCGCGGGACTTTGATTGTGAATGACGACGAACTCTCGACCCGCATGATCGGCATCCATATCGATGTGACCGATCGCAAAATGGCTGAAGAGATGCTTCGCCAGGCCAAGGAAGCGGCTGAAGCCGCCAGTCAGGCGAAAAGTCAGTTCCTGGCGAACATGAGCCACGAGATTCGGACTCCGATGAACGGAGTCTTAGGAATGGCGGAACTGTTGCTCCGACGCGCTCTCGGAGACAAAGAGCGCCATTTGGCGGAGTCCATCCATCGATCCGGCACGGTGCTCCTCGCGATCATTGATGACATTCTGGACTTCTCGAAAATCGAGGCGGGGAAGCTACAGCTGGAGGCGATCCCGTTTGAGGTTCGGCGGACTATTCAGGATGCGATCGATGTGTCGGCGCCTTCTGCACAGAAGAAGCAGCTGACATTGTCTTGCCGGATCGGGAGAAACGTTCCTGCCCATCTCCTCGGGGATCCAATGCGGTTTAGGCAGGTTATCATGAACCTGGTCGGAAACGCGGTCAAGTTTACGGAACATGGAATGATTGAGGTATCCGCAGCGCTTGAGAGCCAGAAGGGAGAGGAGTACAGATTGGCAGTCACCGTACGAGACACCGGCATCGGTATTTCACCGGAGGTTCAAGCCCATATCTTTGATGCATTTTCTCAGGCCGATGGCTCAACGACGAGAAGATACGGTGGGACTGGCCTCGGACTGGCCATCGTCAAGCAACTTGTGACACTGATGGGTGGCACAATTGAGCTCAGAAGCGCTCCGAACGAGGATTCCTGCTTTCGGTTTACCACGTGTTTGAAGCGATGCAATTCTACTCATGAGCTGCCGTTGCCCTCTCCCACCGTGGAAAGCGATGGTGATCCACCTGCCTCGGAACTTCGATCGATCAGTCCCGTGACAATGCGCATTCTGCTGGCCGAAGACAACCCCGTGAATCGCGAAGTGGCCTGCGGCATGCTGGAAATGCTCAATTGCCTGATCGATACGGCGGAGAACGGACGAGAGGCCATCGAGGCCATAGCCAAGACGGACTATGCCCTTGTTTTTATGGACTGTCAGATGCCGGAGATGGATGGATTCACCGCCACCAGATTGATCAGAAAACGTGAGTCTCAAGGAGAGGAGCAATCCCAGGATGCAGAGCGTCGAGCCATCCGCCGTCTGCCGATTGTCGCCCTGACCGCTCATGCGATGCAGAGAGACCGCGAATTATGCTTTGCTGCAGGTATGGATGACTATCTCACCAAACCATTTACGCTTAGGCAACTGGAACAGATACTCGCACGCTGGATCCCTCAGTGGACCGTCGTCCAAGATGAAAAAGATTTGCAGCCGCCGCATGCACTCTCCCCGCAGATGGGCGACGAATTGCGAGCCGTGTCCCCACAGGCAGGGACACGCGAGGAACAGTCTACTCAGATTCAGCCGACAATCCTCGATCAGTCCGCGCTAGCCGCCATCCGCGCGCTGCAACGCCCCGGCTATCCTGATATCCTCACTCGTATCGTGTCTCAGTACGTGGAGACGTCACAAGAGATGATTGATCAGTTACGTTGCGCCGTGCTCTCGAACGATGCGGCTGGATTACGCGCCTTAGCACATCGACTCAAGTCCAGCAGCGCCCAGCTAGGTGCTGCTGCCCTGGTCGACGACTGTCGCACACTGGAACTGATGGGTGCCAACCAAAAGTTGACGCATGCAAGCGACGTGTTGAGCCGACTGGAGAAACATTACGCGGCTGCGCGCACCGTGCTTCAAAGGGAGATTGACGAGACGAGGCCGGCGGCATGATGGACGAACGTCGGCCAACGGTCCTCATTGTCGATGATGATGTCATCGCCCGGCTGCTGGCTCGTGAGGCGCTTGAGCGATCCGCCTGGTTGGTCCAAGAGGCGGACAATGGTCGTCTTGGACTCGAGGCGTTCGTTCACCACCGCCTTGAACGTGTGTTGCTGGACATCATGATGCAACGACATCAAATATGAGGTCAAGACAGCTGTTGTCGCCGACCTTCGACACGGCATGATACTCGGGGAAGATATCCAGACGACCACCGATGTGCTGTTGGCCTCAAAAGGACAAGAAGTCAATGAATCCATCATCCTTTCGTGTTTAGAATTTTGCAAAAGCCATCGGCGTGAGAGAACCGTTTACGGTCCTCGTTCCTGTCGACTTGCAAAATGGGATGGGGCGCCTGGCTGAGCCACGGAAAGCCGCCTAGCCCCGCTAGGAAACAACGCGTGTAATTACGCAATCCGGCGCGTCCCCGTCACAACTTCACTCAAATTCCTCAAGTTTCTTGGCCAGGCGACCGAAACCGTACCGAATAGGGTTGCCATATCGCGCAAGGGTTTGCAGGTTGTTGATGGCCGTTCACTCTCGACACAGTGTTCCCTAACGTTCGTTCTTCTGGTTTACGGCGTGGTGCAGGGAACTCACCACGGGTGGTGCTGTGACGAGCAGAAGAGCGTCTATCGGGTATTCAGCCTAGACATAATCAAAGGAGAGATCTGATGGAGGTACAGACGTTTCGTTACGATCGGAAAGCCCAGTGGTCTATCAAGAGCCGACCGCGGATTGACTCCCCTCGGACGCTTGTCGTGGTATTCGGCGCTTCCAGCTTTGCTGACTCGGTTGGTCCACTCGCTGAGTTGATCGACGAATATCCCCAGTCAACGGTCGTCGGATGTTCGACGGCGGGCTAGATCCTAGGGACTCAGGTCTTCGATGAGAGTCTCAGTGCCGCTCTTGTGCGATTTGATCGGACCGATCTCAAGATGGCAAGTGCTCCTGCTGAATCCGCGGACGATTCATTCACCGCGGGGCAGACCATCGCCCAGCAGCTCGACGATCCCTGTTTGAAAAGTATCCTCGTCCTCTCGGATGGTCTTCACGTCAATGGCAGTGAACTGGTGAGAGGGTTGAACTCTGTGGTGTCAACCTCCGTTGTGGTCACCGGAGGATTGGCCGGGGATGGCGATCGGTTTCATCGGACATGGGTGTTGCAAGATCGAAGACCGCAAACAGGTTTTGTGACGGCGGTGGGGTTCTATGGCGGTCAGATTCGTATCGGGCATGGCTCGAAAGGGGGCTGGGATCGGTTTGGGCCGGAACGCCGTGTCACCAAGTCGAAAGGGAATGTACTCTTTGAGCTCGATGGCCGTCCCGCCCTCCAACTGTACAAGGAATATCTCGGCGATCGAGCTACCGGGCTGCCGGCGACCGGCCTCTTGTTTCCGCTCGCACTGCGCACCGGTGATTCGGATCCGAAGAGCCTTGTCAGAACCATTTTGGCCGTGAATGAACAGGACCAGTCGCTGACCTTCGCGGGCGATATTCAGGAAGGGGCGCTGGCTCAGCTGATGAAGGCAAATTTTGACCGATTGATTCAAGGCGCTTCAGAAGCCGCCACACTGACACAACCATCGGTCGGTGGTGATTCGTCTGTACTCGCGATTGCGATCAGCTGTGTGGGCCGTCGGCTTGTGTTAGGGGGAAGGACGGAGGAGGAGATCGAGGCGACCCTTGATGTGCTGCCAAAAGGAACCCAACAGATCGGGTTCTACTCGTATGGGGAGATTTCCCCTTATGCCACAGGGACCTGTGATTTGCACAATCAAACGATGACATTGACCACCTTCAGTGAAGCTGCCTGATCGACTATGCATTCGTTGCTGGCTCGACAACTGAAACGTTTGGGCCTCGATGAGGTACATCCGCCGTCAGAGGCGCTATGGGCACAGTTCCTGAAAAAGATCGATCAGAGTTATCTCGAGGCCGATCAAGGCCATGCGCTGCTAGAACGATCGCTGGCCCTCTCCTCAAAGGAAATGCAGGATCTCTATGCACAGCTCAAACGGACCAGTGACACCAAGCTGGCGCAAGAACGGAACAAACTTCAGACGGTGCTGCATTCATTGGGCGATGGGCTCTGTGTCGTCGATGCGGATTGGAAGATCAGGATGATCAATCATCAAGCGGAACTCTTGTTCAGGGACCAGGCGCATAGGCTTATGGACCGTCCTGTGTACCGGATGATTTCGCCTGGACTCGACGAATATCGAGAAGAATGTCTCATGACCGACGCCACGTTTCCCCCACTGACATCCGGCGAACCCTATCGAACAGACGATGGACTGCTCATTACAGCCGACGGTCAGCTGCTCCCTATTTCTCTCGTCGTGACACCCATGGCATTGGAAGGGACTGTGGTCGGAGCGGTGTTGGTCTTCAGGGATATCACGCATCAGAAAGAGGTTGAGCGGGAACGCCAACAGACAGAAGGTCTGCTCCGACGAATTCAAACTGGATTGTCTGAACTGGCAGAAAGTCCTGAAATTTACAACGGGAACCTGGAGCAGGCATTTCAAACCATCACGCGAGTTGCCGCAGTCTTTCTCCGTGTTGAACGAGTCAGCATCTGGTTTTTTACAGAGGATCATTCAGCTCTTCAATGCGGCAAACTCTATCAACTCACCACTCAAGAATATTCTCAAGGCTGCGTGCTGGCTGCATCTACGTATCCGCGATATTTCCAAGAGTTGGCGACAGAACGACTCATTGCGGCAGATGATACCCAGCGAGACCCAAGGACGGCGGAGTTCACCGAAAGCTTTTTGGCTCCACGTGGCATTACCTCTACGCTTGATGTGCCGATTCGGTCCGGCGGTCGGATGGTGGGGGTAATCCGTCATGAGCACGTTGGCCCCATGCGAGAGTGGGTCTTGGAGGAACAGCACTTTGCCATATCTGTCGCGAACACGCTGGCATTGGCCATTGAAGCGGCCGACAGGACAAACGTTGAGCAGGCCTTGCGCACGAGCGAAGGGCGTCTGACCACGACAGTCCAGAGCACGAATATTGGGATTTGGGATTGGGATCTCAATTCGAACGATGTGTACTTGTCGCCTGAGTGGAAGGGACAGCTGGGATATGAGGATCATGAACTCGGCCATACGTTTCATGAATGGGAAAGCCGGATTCATCCCGAAGATCATGACCATGCCTTGAGCAGTATCGAAGCATATCTCAGCGGGCGGGTCGGTCAGCTTGAGATCGAGCATCGCCTTCGTCATAAGGATGGGTCCTATCGGTGGATTCTTGCTCGAGGAAAATTGATCAAGAGTGGAGGCGGTCGGTCGACCCGCGTGGTGGGTATCCATCTCGATGTGACGGAGCGCAAGATCGTGGAGGAGATGCTTCGCCAGGCGAAGGATGCTGCGGAATCGGCCAGTCTGGCCAAGAGTCAATTTCTCGCCAATATGAGCCATGAAATTCGGACGCCGATGAACGGCGTACTCGGCATGGCGGAGTTATTGCTTCGATCTCCACTCAACGAGAAAGAGCGGCATTTGGCTCAATTGATTCATGGATCCGGGTTAGTCCTGCTTTCGATTATCAATGACATTCTTGACTTCTCGAAGATCGATGCGGGGAAGTTACAGCTGGAGGCGATCCCGTTTGAGGTTCGACGGACGATCCAGGAAGCGGTTGCAGTCTCGGTGCCTGCCGCGGAGAAGAAACAGCTGACGCTATCGTGCCGCATCGACGCCCAGGTTCCCTCGCACCTCCTCGGTGATTCGACAAGGTTGAGGCAGATCATTATGAATCTGGTCAGCAACGCGGTCAAATTTACAGGGCGTGGGACCGTTGCCGTGGACGTCGACCTGAAGGAGAAAAGCCATGAGCGGTGCGGACTGTCCGTGAGTGTGACGGATACGGGGATCGGAGTCTCTCCTGAATTCCAACCGTACATTTTCGACGCCTTCGCTCAGGCGGATAGTTCGACGACGAGGAAATATGGGGGAACAGGATTGGGCTTGGCGATTGCGAAACAGCTTGTGACATTGATGGGTGGGGATATTGAGGTGCAGAGTCGCCCTGGGGAGGGAGCCTGTTTTCGGTTTACCGTGTATTACAAGTCCTGTGATACGCCGGTTCAGAGGCAAGAGGAATTGCTCGCCTGGTCAGCGGAGTGTGGGGCACCGGTCAGCAAGGAGCCTCCTGTGAACAGGGCTGAGGTCCGTATTCTCTTGGTTGAAGACAACCCCGTGAATCGCGAAGTGGCCTGCGGCATGCTGGAAATGTTCAATTGCCTGATCGATACGGCGGAGAACGGACGAGAAGCCATCGAGGCCATAGCCAAGACGGACTATGCCCTTGTTTTCATGGACTGTCAGATGCCGGAGATGGATGGATTCACCGCGACCAGATTGATCAGAAAACGTGAGTCTCAAGGAGAGGGGCAATCCCAGGATGCAGAGCGTCGAGCCATCCGCCGTCTGCCGATTGTGGCCTTGACGGCGCATGCGATGCAGGGTGACAGAGCACTCTGTCTTTCAGTCGGTATGGATGACTATCTCACGAAGCCTTTCACCCTCGTGCAACTGGAGCAAACACTATCTCGTTGGGTACCGAACTGGCCTAGAGGGCAGTCGGACCAATGCGATTTCCCATCAGGTGCTGCCATGCAGGCGGCAATAGGCTCACAACCAGAGGCTGTTCACGGCATAGCGGGGCACGTCCGGAAAGTTGTTGCGCCGGTGATTGATCAAGCCGCCTTGGCAGGGATTCGCGCCCTGCAACGTCCTGGGCAACCAGATATTGTCGCGCGTGTCGTGTCCTCCTATCTCGAGACGTCACAGGACGGTATTGACCGGATCCGCTTTGCCGTGCAGTCACAGAATGCAATGGAGCTACGGGCGGCCGCGCATCGCCTGAAATCAAGCAGCGCCCAATTAGGCGCCTCGGCGGTATCCGCCGATTGTCGAGACCTGGAACTGATGGGAGAGCGACAAGAGTTGACGAAAGCAGATGATGCGTTACGCCGGCTCGAACACCATTACCTGGAGGCCCGTACGGCCTTCCAAGAGGTACTGGCCCACGGGGAGACCTCGATATGATACCGGCATGTCAGCCAACGGTCCTCATTGTCGATGATGATGTCATCGCCCGGCTGTTGGCTCGTGAGGCGCTTGAGCGATCCGGCTGGTTGGTCCAAGAGGCGGACAATGGTCGTCTTGGACTCGAGGCGTTCGTTCACCACCGCCCTGAACTTGTATTGCTGGACATCATGATGCCGGAGATGGATGGTTTTGCCGTCTGTGCCGAACTTCGGCGCATGCCGGAAGGGCGGCATACCCCAATTCTTATGATGACGGGCTTGGAGGATTATCAATCGATTACTCAGGCCTATGACGCTGGAGCGACTGATTTTATCGTGAAACCGATCAACGGGATCCTGCTTGAACATCGCGTCCGTTACCTGTTGCGGGCTGGTCACGCCATACAGGAGCTGCAGGATAGTCAGCAGAAGCTCATGCAGGCGCGCGATGCCGCGCTCGAGGCCGCGCGCTTAAAGTCCGAGTTTCTCGCAACGATCAGCCATGAGATTCGCACGCCGATGAACGGCATCATCGGGATGGATGAATTGTTGCTCGATACGGAGCTTTCGCCTGAACAACGAGACTGCGCGGAAACCATCAAGAGATCCGCGCAGACATTATTGGACATCGTCAACGACATCCTGGATTTTTCAAAGCTCGATGCGGGCCGTGTGACCGTTAGCCGGGAAGCATTGACCCTGAGTCGGATGGTTGATGACAGTCTCGAGATGTTCCGTGGACGAGCTGATGCAAAGGGGCTCAGCCTGCGGTGTGACATCGCCCCATCGGTGCCGACAACAGTCTGGGGCGACCCGGTCCATCTGGCGCGGATCCTCTCGGTGTTGCTGGGTAATGCCGTGAAATTTACAGAACAAGGGGAAGTCGGTGTGCAGGTCCATCCGGTTGGCCGGCCAGCGGGTCTGCCCCACGCCGGGCAGCCGGTCGAGGGTGGTCGTATCCGATTTGCTGTGACCGACACAGGGATTGGGATCGGCGAGTCGGACACTAGACGATTATTTCAGCCTTTTGTGCAGGTGGATGGGACCAATCGGCGCAAGTACGGAGGGACCGGACTCGGGTTGGCGCTTGCCAAACAACTTGTTGAACTCATGGGGGGCATCATCGAGTGTGAAAGTGAGCCGGGGAAAGGCAGCCGATTCTGGTTCGAGCTCTCGATGGCTCGGGCCGGTGATGTCTCTGAACAGCTTGAGTCGCGGTATGCATTCGTCTCGGTGAAGGAAGCAGTCAGTCAAGCCATTATTGAGAGGACCTTAGACAAGCTCGGGTATCAGGTTCATCTGATTCCATCAGCGTCGGAGTTGAGTCATCTGAGCGCCATGCCAAGCCCCGCGTTGTTAATCACAGATGTCGATCAATTGATTGATGACACTGAACGTCTGCGGGTACTGAACCTCAAAGACCGTCTGCCAAACCTTCGGATCGTCGGAGTTGGTCGGGAGCGCTCGAGCCATGACCTTCTCGCCGATCAGTCTTGTCATATCGACGGCTATATCAAGAGCCCCTTAACCGTGGGTGGGATCAGATCAGTGATTATCCAGCTCATGGCCGTGCCCCCACTCCGTTAGCCCACTTTATTCATAACAGTTCGTCGCGAAATCGCGCAGGCGCGTGCGAGAGGGGCACACGGAGCCCCGAGAGGCCGAAGCATACTTGAACCAGCCTGTCGAGGCTGTGAGGGATGAGCCTACCCGTCGAAGGCTCGTCGCAGCAACGAATCCGCGATTGCAGCAGAAATGTTCATGAATCATGCGGACTAATCGGATGGGGAGCCTGTGCCGGACGGAGCGTGATTCTCCTGCTTCTGAAATACAGTGAGGGTGTGTCGATAGAGACGCTTTCCCATCGCCAGTCTTCGGGGAACCCGTACGAATCCGATCTGTTCGTGGAAATTGATCCAGTCGGCCTTAGGGTGCTGGGTACTCGCATGTGCCGGAAGATCGGGCCCTAGATCGGCAGTGATTTCGATCGAACGGCCGGCATCACCTTGTAGGGTGGCTTGAACGGTCTGTAACGCGCGATGATAGAGTTCATGTCGAATGCCGAGATCCCGGTAGCTGGCTCGAATCCACCCATAGATCGATAAGGGTGTGTTGCCGCACGCTTCCAGAGCTTCTTTCCTAGAGGCCAGCACCACCACTCCTACTAATTCACCGGATGGTGAATCGCCGTCCGTATTTATGCCGGTCTCAAGTTGGATCCAGGCCGACCACACCCCAGGTACAGACGGACCCGATGCCGAGGGTATCCGGTATGGGGCTCGGAGCGCAGCCACAAAGTCGGTCGGAATTTGTGTTTCACCGGTCCATTCGCTGAGAAGTTGAGTGTGGACAGCGTGAATTGATCGGGCGGTGAGGGAGTCTTGGAGGTACGTCAAACTTGAGCTCTGGGGCACATAGAGGTGGCATTCCGCAAACTCGACAAACGCGCGGCTGAAGGTTCCGCAGACAATCGGCCAACAGCGGCGAAACATCGGAGTCGTGGCCCATCGTCGAAATAGATTCATCCAACCTCGGTTCAAGGGATGGGCATAGTACTCGGCCAATCGAAGGCTGAGAAAGACATTCTCCATCAATTGAACCTGGGATGAGATCAGATGCAACGTGGCTCGAACATCCGCTGGCTTCACTGATTTGGGATCCATGCGCAGAACTGACACGAGCTCAGGGTAGGTTTCAAGATCGTAGTCTGCGAGACCGGGATCGCTTCGTAGATCGTTGTCGATCTCTATGAGTCCCTCAGTCTGCCCAAGAAATGATTCTTGGACTCCAGGCGGAATCGTGATCCAATGGCTTTTCAGGCGTTCAATGACCGTCGTCCAACTGACGGCGTCATAGTGACCCGTGTCTTTATTTGAAGCCATGGCGGAAGACCTCCCAGGTAATGTGTTCGCCGAGGCGTCGATAGGATTCAAACTGCGATTCATCGAAGAACTGATCGGAGGTCGGTTCATGAGGAAATGTCGGGTGATGGGCGAGGTAGTCTTGCACGTCGGTCGGCTCGTCACCGGTAAGGGACGGTTTGAGATAGATCAGGGTTCCCACCGGGGCGCCGTCGTCCACTTTGTCATAGCGAATGGAGCCAATCGCGTGATGCCAGCGAGAGACTGACGACCCGCTCTGCTGTTTCAGCATGGCGGTGTCGATCTCGATATCGATCCCCTGGTCAATCCTGATTTTTCTGAGCGCATTGCCTAAATCTTGAAATGACATCTCGGGGTCACATCCGGCGTCGATGACGACAATATGGTGGCAGCGTCGCAAGACCATCTCGTAGAGCGCGAGGTTTTCGAAATGTCCGCCATCGGACAAATACACGTAACGCGTATTCGCGTCTGTGAAGCCAAAAAGTTCGGCGACCAGAGGGCCGATGGCAAAGGCCGGATGGGAGCGACGGTACACGGGCCATAGCTGGAGCGCTCGCCCCAGGGAGCCGAACCGAGATTTCCCACCGGCTTTCCCAGGATTACCTAACCACCATCCCAGCCGAATGTTGAACAATGCCAACAGAAATGTCACGGCTGGAGAGGAGTGATATCCCATATTGGGACTTGCGGCTGCGCCGGACGTGGCCATAGCGGTACCCAAACTAATGGCCCGGTTGACGCTTCGGTTGTATCCATACTCGTGAGAACGTCGATACCCCACGTGGCCTTGCCAACTCCCGCAGTGCAACGGTGAGACCGTGAACGACTGGGCCTTGCGCTGCTGCCATGCCAGTCTCTCCGCGCGAACGAGATTGAGGGCAATATTGATCACATGAAAGGGTCGCTGGATCTCGGTGTTCGCCCCTTGCTTGTCGGTGTCGAAGTCATAATTCGCGAGTTCGGCCATAGAGATATTGTCGGCCGGATCGAATCCAGTCAGCGGATTCGGTCTGCGGATATCCTGCTCGGTTAATCCTCGCGAGGCGCCGAGATAGGCACGAATCAGGCGGTTCCGGTAGAAGCCATGCAGCGAGAATTTATTGACATTGATGAACCAGCCCATGGTGAGCCCGATGATCACCAGCAGGCACCACAAGCCGAGGAGATGGGGAAAATAAGCATTGTGAAGCGCCAGCGAGTGGATCCACGGTGTGTCGAAGGGTTCCGGCATGAGTTGACCGGTCTCCGACCATGTGTCAGTCTCGACCCCCAGCAAGCCGGACCACCCCTTCACCAGTACGCTCGTACCGAGGGCGAATGAGACGATAAGCAGCATCACAAACAATGGGGTAGCTATCCGTACACCGTATTCCGTCAGCCATGACCCACGATTCTTCATGTCCGATGGGGTCAGCAAGGTTTTCGCGCTGAAGCCGCCGAGCACGGACAACATGCCGGCCGCTCCGCCAACGGAAGCCGCGGCCCAGATATTGGCCTTGGCCAGCCATCCTGGTCCAAAAATCACCATGGCGCCGATGGCACCGATCGAGATGCTGGCATTCAAAACCCATGAACCAGCCCGTCCCCAGAACTCATGCTCTTGATCGCTGGTGAATCGGCCGGTGAGTCCGATAAACAGCGTCGCGACTAGCAGGAACAGTCCCAAAAATACTGGGACCGAGAATGCGGCATACCACTCGGCATAATCTTTCACCAACAAGCTTGCGGTATTTGCGGTATCTGAAGGCATGTCTAGGAGCGGCATGAATTCCGACGGTGTTTGAGCCAACAGAGCCCACAGGGCAAATCCACCGATCGCTCCGGACAATATGATGGGGATCAATTCCTTGATGGCTTTCCACAACAGGGACTGTCCGCACACCCAAAATCGGCCTTGTACGGTTGAGATCACGAGCGTCAAGAACATGGCCACAGACCAGCTGCCGAGATGAAAGACCACGCCGGCTGCCATGAACGTCTGTTGACTACTCAAGCCAGGGACGGCGATCTCTGAAAGGCTTCCCGGAAGGTTTCGATGCCAGGCCCATGCGGTGGTTAAACAATAGGCCGCGAGGACCAGGGGCAGAAGACAGAACACGACGAGCCAGCCCTGGCGTCCAAAGTCAGGCAGCCCCCCTCTCGATCCCTCTACCGGAGGGACGGGCCTATCCGTACCTCTGAAGCGGCTGAGACTGGGACGATATGCATGAAGATAGGTCAATGCTGGGATGGTCAACAGCAAGCCGGCGCACAGGAGCTGATAAGGGGTGATGAGTTCCCAGGAATGTCGAAGTGCTGCGACATGTAACCGGGGGGCCATGAAGCTTGCTATGATGAGCGGAATCAAGACCATCCAGTTCAGCAGGAGATTGCGCAGCACGATGCCGTACATGGTCCAGGAATCGGCGGAGAAAAGTCCGAGTTGGGGCGTCAGGTAATTACTAAAATCTCGAAGCCAAGAGATGGGATCCGGTTCTACCCCGGAGCCGGGATGAGTACTGCTCGCACCAGAGGACTCGAGTGTCTTTTGCACGTCGGTAATTCCTGATAGGCCCGCTTTCCTGTATCGATAGGCACAAGCCGTTAGCCACGAGCCAATGTAGCCTCCGCCCGACACAGTGGAGAGATAGACAAACTTATCGAGAAGATGAAGCTTGGCAAGTGCCTGGATGACCCCGAGGTTAAATGTCGCGCTTCGAATGCCTCCACCTGAAAAACACAGAGCGGCCCTATTTTCCGGATACCGGTGCAGCTCCTCATAGAGGATCTTGCACAGCACAGAGTCGTCTGATTGTCCCTTCATGGCCTGTTGTTGCCGAACTGTTGCCATGCGCTCCCGCGTGGAAGGGGAAAGCGGTCTGCAGAGCGCTTCATATTCCTCGGTGAGGACGTCTGAGAGTTGAAGATGGGCGTCTGTGCCTAACGTCGTTCCGGCGGGCGAAGCTGTAACAGGAATGTCTTGGACGACGGCTTCTGTGAATGGAGTATCAGTCACGACGTGGTTTCCCTGGACGGTATTGTACGGTAGAAAAAGAGATCGAGCGGCTCACGCTGTTGATTCACGACTTGTTGGCCGGCCTGACTGCCTCCGCCTGATATGGCGAGTCGGACCAAGACAGGCTTGTCGGGCAATGAAGCGAAGACTAGTCTGGATTGCTGAGTATGAGCTGGGAGAGGCTGGAGTTTTGCAAAGCAGCCGGTCAAGGTGAGAGAGAAAAACAGACTAGTACACAGTAAGGCGCGGGTGGCAATGGCGATCTTCATGGGGACGTGTCCTTCTTGGTGACCGCATAAAACAACTGAGTCAACGGGGGCCGACCGCTATGAGCCTGCAGGAGATGATTCGTGGTGCTCCGTCGGACTCTGGCCCTTCATGGTTTGGTAATAGCAGAAGCCTTCATGTTCAACGAGTTTTTTGGCAATCACTCCAGCCGCCGTTTCCAACATGGCGGCCAGCGTTTCGTTTTGTATGCTGAACACCGAACCGCCGCGCACGGCCTTTCCAACGAGACTGGTTACTGCAGCTTCCGCCCTGAGTGCGTCGCGCGTGACACGGGCTAAGGCGTCGTGGGGAATGGCGGGATGTTCGGCATCAAACACCGGGTAAGGTCGGTCTCCTTCCTTCCAATCGATCTCCAGTGCCGTAGCGCCCTGTACAGCGGGCTCGCGGAAGGCGGCATCAAAAAATGCTTCAAGGAATACACGGACCAAGTCAGAGCTGAGACGCTGAGAATCGACCCGGGTGGATCCGATCGAGACTGACCGCCCCATGTCCTTGGTCACCTCGACGGAAAGCCCTGGAAAACGCCACGCATTCCCATTTCGGTCTATGAATCCGTCGGAGCCGGTTTTGGTGGCGACGCGAATGCCGCGACCGGACTCTGCCCGGCCTACAGCAAAACGGATGTTGCCGAAATAGGCCTTGTTATAGGCCAACAGCAATTGGGCAAACCGCGAGTCGTCTCTAGCCAGCGCATCCTCGTCGAAATCGAGATGGGCATGCCATTGTGTGATTACGTCAACCAGTTTGTGGAGCTTGTTCAGGTCAAGTTTCCCGTGGGTATCGTGTTTCCAATCTCGTACAAGATCTTCTAATGTGGCTAATGAATCGGCATGGTCTTGACGGCGTTCTTTGATCCGCTCAATCACGGCCTGGATCGGTGCTAGGTGGCCATTTCCTTGACGGTTGAGACTTAAGAGAGAAGTCTGAAGTGCCTCTGCCGTGGACCGGGGCGTGTTCCGAGTACCGGATCGTTCATCATAGGCCTGTGTGGTGCAAGCCAAGAATTCCTGGGCAAGAGCCCGGTCGGCTGCGATCTTGTCATGGAATGATGCGTTGTGGAGGTCGAAATCGGTACGAAGTTGAAGGGAGGACAGCCCACAACCGACGGTTGCGAAGCCAATGAATATGATCGTCAGAATGGGTCGCATCAGAGTCATGCTGTACCTCATCAGATCGGATCGGTTGGTGGCTGAGTGGCTACGTATAATATCATAAGCGTCTAACAGGGAGCAGAAAAAGACCGCCGCCGGTGTTCTCCTGCACCCGCCGATACGTGACTTCCGCGAGACTAGCGAGAGCCGCGAGACACGCAGAAACGAGACGTCTTGTCACGCGCGTCCTGCATGTCGCGCCCTGAGCTGGTCAAAGGGTCACGAACCATCATGAATCATGTGGGCTAGTGTTTCTTATCCTTCTGCATGATCTTATCGGTCCATGCGAGCAGGATGGCAGAAGCTAAAAAGGTCATGTGGATAAAGATCTTCCACTTGAGATGTTCAGGATTTTCATTGGCGACGTCGACAAATCCTTTGAGGAGATGAATGCTGGAGATGCCGATCAAGGATGCGGCGAGCTTGATCTTGATGGTGCCGGGATCAACATGGGTAAGCCAGTCTGGTCGGTCTGGATGCCCCTCCAAATCCAGCTTGCTCACAAATGTCGCGTATCCGCCGATGACTACCATGGTCAGCAGATTGGCGACCATGGTGACATCGATCAATCCCAAGACCCCGAGCATGAACACGGTTTCTTCCATCTTGTTGATATGGGTCACCATTTCCCAAAGCTCAACAAGAAATTTGTAGGCGTAGAGAAGTTCTGCCACGATGAGTCCAGCATAGAGCGGCGCTTGAATCCAACGACTGGCAAAAACTACGGATTCGAACAGGGCTTCGACAGAATTGCTGGCCGAGTGAGACGATCCGGAGATTCGACCTAGTTCCCTGGTGTCGGGTGAATGAGAATCTGACATCAACACCTCTCCTGGCGGTTCAATAACGACAGAACGTTGGATGACGAATCGATGGCGAGGCGTATCCTAGTCGTGGTTGCTGAGACTGTCAATTCTCTAAAACGGAAGATCGTGAGGGAGTGTGAATGTTCGAAGAGCTTAGGCGGCAATAATTAGGTCGGACGAGTGGCCTAATGGGACTCTGTGGAATATACGGTGCCCGATCCCTTAAAGCTTCCTGCATAGAATGCAGCGATCTGCGATCGCCGACCGATATTGAGCTTCGAATAGATGTTCGCGAGGTAGTTCTTGACGGTTTTTTCGCTCAATTTAAGGTCAAGGGCAATTTCCTTGTTGGTCAGGCCTTTAGCGACTAAGGGAAGGAGACGTTGTTCCTGTGGGGACAGGAGTGGCCGTTTTGATTGACCAGGCTCCGTCGAGACGTATCTCAACCACTCCATTGCATGTTTGGTGAGGCGGGGGTCAATGAGCGTTTGGCCGGAATGGACGGTTCGAATCGCTCGGACCAGCGCATCAGAGGCAATATCTTTGAGGATGTACCCTTGGGCACCGGAGAGAATCGCTTCTAACACGGTATGCTCGTCAGCGAAGCTCGTCAAGAACAACACCCGAGTCGTGGGGCACTTGGCAAGAATTTCACGCGCGGCATCCACGCCACTGCCATCCGGGAGTCGGATGTCGAGCAACACAAGATCCGGTTTCAAGCGGCAACACAGTCTCTTGGCCTCTTCCATTCGCTTCCCTTGGCCGACAACCTTCATGCCAGGCGTCAAATTGAGGACCGCGCAGAGCCCGATGCGCACGACTTCATGGTCATCCACAATGACCAGCTGAATTGACTTGGACTTAGTCATATACCTGTTCCTTTTGTAGTGGAAGAACGACGATGAGGCTGGTCCCTTGCCCTGGTGCGCTTTTCAGGGTAAAGGTGGCATTGATTCGTTTGGCCCGGGCGGCCATGTTCTCCAGCCCGTGCCCCGGTCGACGCTTGCGCTTTAGCGAAAAGCCGATCCCATCATCGCCGATGACCAAGTGGATCGTGTTCTCCGTCAGGCGCAGCCGAACCCACCGCTGCGATGCGTGGGCATGGCGGAGGCTATTACTGAGGGCTTCTCGGACGATATTGAGGAGTTGTTCCCCAATCTTGGGGGTGATGAAAGAAAGGACTGGTGGGCTGATATCCAGTTCGGGAGAGGTTTGGCTTGCCCCTGACATCGAGATGATGAGTTGGCGCAGAGCGTGTTCAAAGTCGAGTTCAGATGTGGTGCGCTGTATGAGCAAGGTAATGAACCGCCGAACGTCATGCATGAGATGGTTCAACTGGTCGACCGCGTGAGCGAGATGCGTTTTTGACCGACGAGGCGATTTGCCCATGACCAATTTCCCGGCTTCCAACTGCATACCGATCGCGTAGAGTGCTTGTAAAATGTTGTCATGTAGGTCTCGACTCAATTGCTCGCGTTCGTCCATGGCGAGCTTTCGCTCGGTGATATCTTGAACGGCGGCAAGGAGAAGCGGACCGTCGTACCCTGATAAGTCGACTTTGGTCGCCTTGACCGATACCCAAATAATCTCTCCCGTTTTTCTGACATAGCGCTTCTCGTACGTGTAATCTGACCGGACGCCTCGGAAAAACTCGTCCGTCAACACAATATTGGTTGCAAGATCCTCTGGATGGGTATAGAGGGCATAGGTGCTTCCGACGATTTCATGTTCTTCATACCCCGTGAGCTCGCATAATGCTCGGTTGGCGCTGATGGCGCGCCAGCTTTGGTCCAAGATGTAGAGCCCAACCGGGGCTTCCGCCACGAAACGCTGAAGCCGGAGTTCGCTCATCCGCAAGGCTTCCTCAGCGAGTTTGTGCTCGGTGATGTTGTTTCCGACGGTGATCAAGCAAGACACGCCGTTCAGCTCGATGACTTCGCTTGAAGCGAGCAACGTGAGGACCTTCCGATCCTTGGTATAAAGCTGAAGCTCTCGATTCCTGATGGCGCCGGTCGCTTCTAGCGGCTGAAAGAATCGCCCCCGATCTTCTAGAGACGGCCAGAGCCCGAGCGCGAAAGTGGTTTCGCCAATGACTTCTTCCCGACTGTACCCGAAGAGTTTCAGCGCCGCCTCATTGACTTCGAGACATCGCCCACTGTCTCGTTCAGTCATGATAACCGGATAGGGACTGGACCGAAACGCGACTTCAAATCGTTCCTCGCTTTTCCGCAACGCTTCTTCGGTCTGTTTGCGTTCCGTGATGTCTTCGCAGACCACCAGCACGAGAATCTGGCCGGTTTCGCTGTGAATAGCCCGCGCTCGTTCTCTGACCCACAGTCTAGTTCCGTCCTTTCTGATCTTTTGAATGTCCCACTGAAACCCTGTGTAGGGGCTGGCAGTACAAGCAATCAATTGCTCCAACACGGTCTGTTGGTCCCTCGCGTCGAACAGCTGCAAAATGGACCGGTCGACGAGATCTTCTTTCCGGTATCCGAGCTGATCGGCTCCAAAGTGGTTCACAGATAACACGGTTCCGCCGGGAGTGAGGGTGAAGTACATGAAAGGATTCTGTTCATAGAGTGATTGGTAGCGTTGCTCGCTTGCTTTGAGCGCTGATTCGGCCAGTACCCGTCGCTCGACTTCTGTCTGAAGCTCACGGATGGTGTTCTCCAATTCAGCTGTTCGCTCACGAACTTGCGCTTCAAGTGTTTCTTGCACGTCCCGTTGGGCCAGCTCCACCTGTTTACGCTGTGTACTATCTTCAATAGCGACGCGGTCCTGTGTTTGTTTCGCCAATGCTTGCTGCAATTCGAGAACTTGACGGCGGAGATCGGCGAGGTCGGTCGAAGTCGAATTGGCCGTGAAAGGCAAAGGCCTTATGGAGGGTGGAAGATTCATGATCACATGACGCCGAGCATGCTCGAACGGCTCCTAGCCCGCATGATTCATGACCCTTCTGTTGCCGTTGCCGATCCGCTGTTGCAACACCCCTGCGCTCGGCAGGCTTGCTTCTCAGACCTTCGACGTACTGCACGAGTATGTCTCAGGTCCTCCGGGCTCCGCGCGCCGGTCTCACGACGCGGCTCCGCAATTTCGCGACGAACCGTCATGAATCATACGGGCTAGCCCCGTTAGCATAGAGTGGGTGGGACCAAAAATACCAGGGGGATGACGCGAAATGTCGGCAGTTTCCTTAACCGACATGACTGCGAAAGGGTGGCTAGGGTTTCGGGCTTCGCGCGGCCGTTGGCGCCCGTGTTTCTTTTATAAACCAGGCAACGGCTTCGGTTCGTCGCTTCACATGCAACTTTTCAAAAATATTGGCCAGGTAGTTTTTTACGGTTTTGTCACTTAAGCCGAGCTGGGCTGCGATTTCTTTGTTGGTTTTCCCTTCCGCCAAGAGGGGGAGGATAGCCCGCTCCTGGGGAGAGAGCCGGGTGATTCCCTGCGTGCCCAGGTCAGAGCGGGAACTGGTGCGAATCCAGTGCAGGGCCTGCTGGGTGACTCGTGGATCCAGATAGCCATGACCACTGGCGACGATGCGGATGGCGCGGATCAGGTCGTCCATCCGAATATCCTTGAGAACATATCCATGCGCGCCGTGTTGGACAGCCGCCATCACCGTGCTGTCTTCGGCATAACTGGTAAGAACAAGGATACGGAGCTTTGGGGCGACGGCGAGGAGACGGTGACAGGCCTCCGTGACGGACGCATCAGGGAGTTTCATGTCGAGCAACACCATGTTCGGGGTCAGACGCTCGACCATGGCTACGCCGTCTGCCACGGTGCCGGCTTCGCCGACGACGGTCAGATCCGGCTCGAGATGGAGCAACGCCTTCAGTCCTCTTCGGACCATCTCATGGTCATCGATTAAGACGATATTTGTCGCAGGCCGTTTCATACTGAGGTGAGCAGCGGTTCTAAGGAAAACTCCGCGATCACGTGTGTGCCCTGTCCCACCTTCGATTGCACACGCAACAAGCCTCCGAGTTTTTTGGCCCGTGCTTCCATATTCGCAAGACCATATCCGCGAGGTTGATCGTTCGCCAGTGAAAATCCGATGCCGTCGTCAAAAATGTTCACGCGAATCCTTCCCTCTCGTTTGCGAACCGACACGATGGCATGGTTGGCCTTGGCATGACGGACACAGTTGCTCAGAGATTCGCGCACAATGTTAAGGATCTCGCGTTCTTCTTCAGTGGTTAACACCTCAAGGGCATTGGGTTGGAGATCCAGCTTGATGCGTAAACATCCACTCTGTTCATAGGTCGAGCACAGGGTGAAGAGTTCGGTACGAAGGTCGAATTCTTGGACGGTACCCGATTCCAGCTCTCGAATCATGCCCCGGACCTCATAAATGAGCTGATTAATCTGTTGGATCATCAGATCGTCGGAGGCCTTAGCTTCCTGGGTTTGGGAGGGCTGACCTCGCCGCGATGCCTCAATGTTCAGACCGATGGCATAGAGTGACTGCAGTACGCAGTCATGTAAATCCCGTCCGATACGGGTGCGATCTTCAAGGAGCTTACTTAAGCGGCTTTCCGTCGCCTTGTAGGCGGTCGTCAATTCGCCCGCGCAGGAGTCCAGCCGATAGAGGCTCAGAGGTTTCCGTGGTTGCCGTACGATCTGGCTGGTTGAAAGGCTAGGCGTCGACCGAAGGCCACCCTCATAAATTTGAAATCCCTGGTCACTGTTTATCACGTGATGTTCCTCCTTTTTTCGACTGGTACCTCTTCCACAAGCGGATATCCTTGGCCGCTTGCATCTTCAGCTGCTCCTTTTATACGTGCGGAGACCTAGGAAAGCACCTGGCGGACACGCCAGGTGACGTACTCGCGCATATTTGGAAACATCGCGTTCCTCGAGACAATCAGCCCTATTCATCAATTGGCCATCATGCCAAAAGGAGGTAGCGATGCAGGGAATAGTGGAGGGAGAGAAAAAGGATATTGCATTCTATGAAGGCGAATTTCTCGTCAAGACACTTGAGACCAGGGAAGACCTCACTCGGGCATATCGATTGCGACATCGCGTCTTTGCGGAACGGCTGAAATGGGTACCTGAACGAGCCGACCGGCTTGAAGCCGACGTGTCTGATGCTTGGAGCACCTCGATTGGGGTATTTGCCAATGATGCCAGATTACTGGGACTAGTCCGCATGACTCACGGGCCTGTCCCGTTTATGTTGGAGCGTGAATTCAGCGCCTGCCTTGTGGGGAACCACCGTGTTCGCAAAGAAACCGATA
>CAZOHW010000010.1:0-27501 GCA_964579525.1 uncultured Nitrospira sp.
AGGCTGTCCCACAAGCTCTCCATAGATGTGCTCGAGCTGGTCGACATCCTGCATCATGGTACGAACGGGAGGACCGCTGGCACGAAATTGCTCGAGGAGTTGTGGATCGTTCAAGCACTGGCGGAGTGTCTTCTCAAGATCCACATCATCTCCTGAACGGAACAACAGTCCCGTCCGTCCATGCTCGATCATTTCAGGGACTCCTCCCACGCTGGATGCGATCACCGGCACATGAGCGGCAAGACACTCCCGAACCGTCGTCGGGTAAAACTCCGCCCGCGACGGGATCACGGCCAGGTCGCACCCTGACAAGATACGAGGCAGATCCGCTTTCGAATATGACCCGTGACAGATGACGTTCGGTCCAGCCTCGATCAGCCTGACCTCCTCCTCGAGATACGCGCGATCAATAACCTCTCCATAGATATCAAGCCGAACGCGGTCTTGTGGAAGGCGCACAAAGGCCTTCATCAATACATCGAGCCCCTTCCGTTTCGTCACATGGCCAAGATACAGAATCCGGAGTCGCCCCTCGCTCGGCGTCCGTCGAACGTCTTGCAACCCTTCCAATCCAATCGGCGCCACGATCGTGTTCGGATGAAGAAAACCATATTGCTCAAGATTGCGACGTTGAAATTCCGTCAAGACGATGAGCCGGTCCACCTGCTGGATGGCCGTCTTCAACATTTCTCGTCGGTTGGCCACATGGAAATAGGCCTGAGGAATGTGCTGCTGTATCGGCGCGCCGGGATGACGTGCCAGCATGCATTGCACACATTTATCGACCGTTTCCGGGCCCGTGCAGAACTCTCCATCCGGCAACATGTAATGAAATTGTTGGCACAGAAACCACGAGTCATGCAGCGTCATCACGCTGGGCATGTGCAATTGTTTGCACGCGCCCAAGGCTGAGGCCGTAAACCCGATCAGATGTTGAATATGCACAAGATCAATCCGTTGGCGCTGCACATAAGACCGGAAGATGTCTCCTGCCGCTTGATTGAAATGGAAATCATCGAGCATCTTGGGAATCGGCACATGCAGGTGTGTAACGGGAATGCCTTCATACTCTTCCTCACGAAACGCTCCAACGGGCTTGGTCTGCTCAAAGGTTGGACACACGACACGCACCTCATACCCTCGACGCCGAAGCTCACGAGCCAAGGCAAGCGTGTAGAGCTCGGTCCCGGCGACCTGCGTCGGAGGAAATCCGTGCGCAACCAACAACACATGTAACCGACGGCGCTGCTCAATCTCTTGGATGGACACCGATTCTAACCGTTCTGCCTTACCTATACTGGCAGCTTCATCGCTGCTGCTCCATTGAGGATTGACCGGCAGAGGCCCGTCTTCCAGGTTCCTGAGCTGAGCGGCGGCTGACTCGATGTGACGAATCAGAGCACAGTGGCCGTCCACATCTTCATCGGCCAGCGACAGAGCCCGATCGAGCAACTGACTCATGAGACCGTAGGCCTGCATACTGTATGTCCCTTCGGCAATCTCCAGCACATTCAGTCGGATTTGATGGTAACCAAGACCGGACTTCAACAGCTCTTTGGCCCGATACATCACCGAGGGCACAGCCGCATCTTCCAAGCCGTGCGCGCGAAGAAATGCGAACAAATCAGCGACCAACAATATTTCGTGACCCAGCGTCATACAGGGGCGCGGATAACCACGAGAATCTTTCACGACCGCACGGCGCAGATCATGCCAGTCACTCTCATCCTTCATGTACACACATTCTTCCCGAGTCGGCAGAACCAGCCCTTTCATCGCCAGATAACTGACGAACAGTTGATCACTATAGGACGGCCACACAGGCTTCGTTCTCACAAAGTTCATCCACTCGAGAAACAACCGACGCCGCATGACCCCGAAGGTCAATAATCCATTATTACCTTGCGTGAAGAGAGAGAGAAGACGCCCACGCTGGTCCGGCTCATTGATTGCCCGCAATCGGAACGGATAAAACTGCTTCGAGGAGTAACAGAGATACGTGTAGGGCACGATGGCCATGGTGTTTGGAGTCGCCACACAGGCCGCATCGCAGAGGCATCGTAGATAATTCACACTGGAGGGATCGTCGTCGGCAATCGGCAGAATCCATTCCGTCTCGAGCTGAGCAGCCCGACTGACTCGCTCCATCGCATCTTTCAAGCCGATGTAGGTAAACCGGCCGGTTTTGAGCAGCGGATCAGCCATGTTGAGAATCCAGGCCTTTTTGTTCTCATCCTCTTGCCCATCGGCAATGGTCACATGCACGTCTTCATACGTTTCGCCGACTCTGAGTAGATTCGTGATGATGTCCTTCGAGACGGTCAGAAATCGTATGGTCGGCAGAACAATATTGACCGAGCATGTCATGCGAGACGACCCCTTTCATTCGGGATGGCATAAACAACGGAGCCGGTCCCACACCACGCGTGCAAACGCATGAAATAGTGGTAATCCGGTACTGTCTCCATCAAGAATTTCGGTGTACGCCAGAGTCCGTCACGATTATGATAGGTGGTCACCGCCAACATGGGCCGGTATCGGCAAAGCGTCGCCGTAGCCCCTCGCAACGCCTCCAGTTCTCCCCCCTCCAAATGCACCTTCCCAAAGGTAAAAGGAACTCCCAAGTCGTCGATGCGGCAGCATTGGACGGATCCCTCAGCCTGCGACATGATCCGTGACGAAAGATCCGATCCATGGCTGTAGGGTCTGATGCCTGTCTCTGCGGCCAATGCGCAATCGTGGACCGATACCTTGTTGCTGACTTCCGAAGGAAGCGTCGCAATCCATTGCTTCAACTGCATGGCGTTGTGCGAGTCGGGTTCGACAGCCACAATCCCCTCACATCGGTTGCGCACGAGATCAAGCCACCGTGCGCTCACATGGCCATGGTAGGCCCCGGCATCGAGAAATCGTTCCCGTTCGCCGAGCGCGCGGTAAATCGGCTCGATGAAATAGCGATCGTCGATGCGGACAGGGGCATCGCGAAACTGCCATTCCAGCCTGTGCAAACGCCACGCCAAAAACTGTAGGTGTGCGGCTCTTGACCAATCGTCGTTCCAGCCAGAGAGAACCTCCCCGATATTGGCGATGTCGTCATCGTTCAGCCTCCCCGCAAACCAGCCATTGCCCATCGGAAGACGATCGCTGTAGGCATCTAAGACATCGTAGACGGGAAAAATATGCCGCCATCCCTGGGAGGTCAGCTCGTCGCGAATGGGTTCATAGGCGGCATTGACGATACAGACTGCAACGAGCGCCGTCTCTCGATCTGAATGGCTGGCCTTGTCGGGATGAACAACGGGGATGGTATCGAGCAATAACCCGCCGCCTTGCGGCGATTGGTCCATGGCATAGGCAATCGGGATGGGTAACCGCTGGAACAGCTCCCCGGCCATCCGGCCTAGCTTTCCAGCCCCATACAGGACCAATGGCTTGTCGACCGGCTGTGGACCGGCGGCGGAACGATGGGTCACCAGTTCGCCGAGGAGTCGATGTGATTCAATGCGGTTCGGCAGCGAACGCCTCGACATTATGCCGCCTTGAGTTGCTGCACCCAACGAACCAATCGCTCATCCCCTCCATAGACAGACCGGTAGTGAAAGACCGAGCTTTTCGTTCGCTCATAGAGGAAATCTGGTCCTCGACCGGCATGAATCCCGCTGGATTCACGTTCCCCGAATCGCCACGCTTCGTGACCCTGACAAGCTCGAAACCAGTCTGCCGGTTCTGTCCCGAAGATCGGACGGAAATCGAAGAAGCGCTTCTCCTCGTTCAGTACCGCCTGATAGTGACTATTCAAATGGTCGACCGTGCGACTCACGGCAAAGCGAGCGCGTACAAAACGGCACGCGTTCGACGACAACCTGGCATAGTCGGAAGGGTGCGTTGACAGCCAATCGAGCGCGTCGGCGAATGAAGCCGGGGAATCGACGATCAAACCGGTCTCATCGTGCGTAACCAGATGCCGTTCGGCTGGATTGCTCAGCACGATCGGCACGACGCCCATGGCCATCGCTTCTAACAACGCATTTTCGGTCGTTCCATAATGCAGCGGATTGAGCAGATAGGCCATGACGTCGAGATCGGCCAATTCGGCTGCCATGTCGGTTTGATAGCCGCGTAATTCAAGGCATGAGGCAAGACCGACGCTCCTCGCCCGGGCCAGCAACGTGGCTCCCGCGGTCGGATCGCCGACCAAGGCCAGGCGGAACTTCGGCAATCGGACCGCAGCCACAAAGTCGAGCAGGTGCGGATGGAGCTTGGCGAAATTGAGCGTGCCAATATAGCCCACCCTCAAGGATTTTCCAGGTGATCGCGCTGGCGGAAGAGGAAACTCATCGAACCCTCCGGAGCTATACACAACACCCACATTGGTTGCTCCCGCAGGTTTGAGCGCGGCCAACTCAGGATGTTCCCACGAACAGTCCGAGGAAAAAAGGAATCGATGCGGCACCTTCATAAACGAAGGCGGAATCTCCGGCGGGCAAAGTCCTGACACATGACTCCACACCACCAACCGCATAGGCGGGAGCACACCCGCGCACATCCATCCAGCGACGAGGGGATGATGCCACCATTCCAGCTGAACAATATCGGCACGGTTAATTGCCTGAGTCAGACGGCGTGCGTTCGGCCGAATGAGGACCTCCCCTCCATGCGACCGCAATTGGTCGATGAATTGACGCTTCTCGGGAACATCAAGACACACCACCATATGATGAACCCCATCATCACGTCGGACCGACTCCGCCACGACACCGGCCAGCACTTTCCCCACCCCGCCCCCGAGATGGGCTGTAATATGCAATACCTTCATGATGGGATGAGTGCCTGATGCCCTGCTCGATTGTGAACGGCGTCTTCAAAGGACCCGGTCAGCGATACTCCATATTGCTGAGCCTGTGTCCGCCACCACTCGTCTTGTTCAATAATTTCGCAGTACCGACGGCGGCTCGTTTCCGCGTCCTCGGTCCGGCCCAGTCCGTCGTATGCTCGAGCCAGGGCGAAATGGCCGAAGGCATGGCCGGGATACTTGCTCGTCACGTTCTCGAAATACTTGGCGGCTGTTTCAAACCGGCCGGTTTTGAGATTGTGGCTGGCCACGAAATTGACCAGGAGATTCATGTGGTAGGCGTACTTCTGAATGGCTTCCGGGTCGACTCCCGGAGCTCGGATCACTGATTTCGTATTTACGTGGTCGAGGAAGTTTCCCTCCTCGATGTACCCATTGGCCACACAGATGTCGTGCAGACGGCTTCCCAGAATCGGGACGGCGCAAAAAACGTGTACCCAATCAAATCCGACGTCCAGCAACAGATCGAGCGTCTGTTGCCGATGCTCGTCCATCTCACCAGGCAACCCCAGCACAATGAACACATGGCTTTGCACCCCGTACTTTCTCAAAAGCTCTACTTTTCCCTTTACCAAGCTCGTTTTTAACGGTTTCTTAATGATGCGGTGCAGAACATAGTCGGACCCCGACTCGACGGCAAGCGCGACGGTCGACACGCCCGCTTGCTGAAAGAGCGACGCGACCTCCTCATCAATCGCATAGACGGCAATCCCGTTGGGGAATTCCACTCTGACGCCGAGGTCCACCAGCTCGCGCAGGACGCGCTTGGCACGGGCTTTGTCGAAAAAGAAATGGTCGTCCTCGATGAGAAGCACCGTCATGCCCCAGCGCTCTTTCATTCGGCGTACATCGGTGGCCACACGTTCGACACTCATGGCACGCACATCGGCCCCATGCAACGAGGGATTGGAGCAGAAAACACAGAGAAACGGGCACCCACGCGACGTATGGATCGCCATCTCACGTTTCGGTTGATCCGAGAAGCGCTTGTCCATCGAGCGGGAGTTGTAATCATCTAAGTTCACCCTGCCGTAATCGAGCATGGGAATTTCATCGAGATTCTGCACAAAGGTATGACCGGGCACCTTGCAGGCCTGCATGCCCTTGCGAGTAATCCAGGAGGTATGAGACTCGAGCATCGCGACACGGTCCTCCGCATCTACCAAATCCTTAAGCGGAATCTCTCCTTCTCCTTTGCACACCGCATCGATTTCTTGGCAATGGTCCAGGACCTGCCGAAATGCTGCGGACGGAAGGCCGCCGCCGGCCAGGATCAATGCATTTGGCGCGGCACGTCTCGCCACTCGCGCAATATGCCCCATGTAGCGAAATGACACGTTGAACAGAGCTGAGATGCCGATGATGCATGGCTGGACCGTTCGAACTCGTTCACTGACCAGCGCATCGAAGGTGGCGTCAATCTGGGCCGTTTCCCCCTGTTCCACTGCTTCACGAAGGGTCAGATTCAGATCGAGTAACTCCACCTCTACCGGCTTGGCACAATGGGCTCTCAGATAGGTATCCAGCGACAGAATGCCGTAGGGGATGGTGAAGGCCGGCAAGATGTTCGAACGATTGCTCCCGCCGAAATCATCCACATTGAAATACGGCGGGATGACGAACCAGATCCGTTGAGCTGACACCGTATTCTTCATTCGATATCCCCTTTCGGTGCATGTTCGTGCCGTGTCAGCAGCGCCGGCGCAGGCTGATCGATATTGTCGGGCTGACAGTGGCTCATGTGCCGACAGGCCGCGCAAGTCGCGTTGGCCTTTCGGTGTCCCTGCAAATGGGCGATCCGATGCCGCTGCATGGCCTCACCGTCCCAAATGGACTTGAGGGATTGACGCCGAACATCACCAACAGTGAGCTTGCGCGCCCAATCCAGAAAGCAGAGGCTCGCCGTGCCATCCGTGTTCACCGCCATGGAATAGAAAATGTACGGACAGACCGACACCTCCTTGATCGCATTTCCATAGATCCCTTCGGTGATCGTGATCCCACTTCGAGCTTCGACATCGAACTCCGGCCAGCAAGGCGCGAAGTTCTCAATGGAAATCCGGTCCGCATAGTCGCCGAATGTGTCGAAAAACCGCTGTTTGTCCTCCGACGAAAGAATGTCACCGGGAATTTTGATACAGATCTCGCAACTGCCTCTCCGTTCGTAGAGCTTCCGGATGTTGTCGACGAACGTGTCGAAATTGACTCGTGTCTTGGTAAACTGCCAAAACTGTTCATCGGACATGCCGTCGACAGAGATATTGATTCGATCAATACCGGCATCCAGAATCGGACCTACCTTTTCCGGAGTCAAAAGATAGCCGTTCGTCGTCGTATCGACATATTCGATACGGCCACTGGCCTTGGCATACCGAACCATGTCTGGGAACTGTGTATGGAGCAGTGGTTCCCCTTCTTTATAAAGACGCAAGACTTTTAGTGGCTGGCCAAACTCCGCCAGGTCATCGATTACCTTTTTATAGATGTCGAAGTGCATGCGCCCTTGCCACCGTCCGGTGGACTTGATCAGGTCTCGATCCCCTGTGGGACAGAACGTACACTTGAAATTGCATGTATCGACCGGATCGACGAACAGCACCATCGGCGTGTTGAGAGGAATCACTTCCTCAAGCGGGGTTCGGCCTTCCAGGTTGATACGGGGTTTGAGTTGAGCTTTCATCAGCGTCTCCTTCCCGCTCGCGCAGCAGGGGCACCCGCTAGAGCGGTGAGCGGGTGTGATTCCAACGACCTCGAGACGGTCTTCTGCACGGCGATCAATTGCTTGCCTGCTTCCATCACATGGGTGGACGACGCGCCGTTACAATGCCGACAGGCATCTACGTGGTCCAACGCCAAAAACTCCGTAAGCCGACGCCGGAGCGCCGTTCGGTCCAGCCCCCGGACGTCGACATAATCACCGGGATAGTCGGGGACCTTCCCAATCACTGTCCCGTAGGCGCTACGACTGCACTTGTACAGTCGACCGTCGAACAGATCATGTGACACGAAACAACAGGTCGCGTAGACCCGCCGAATTGAGGCAGCATCGTACCCTCGATCCTCAAATCCACCGAAGTCAAACCACTGCAGCGTCTTGATCCGGCGATAGTGAATGCCATATTCCTCCAGTCGGGTCACGAATCGTTCAAGATTGGGCCGAAGCTGCACGGGCACGTGATCGCCATAGTCGCTGATCTCGATGATGACGCGAGGACTGGCCAACAATTCGAAGAGTCGGCGGCTCTTCGGGACCACGGTCCCATTCGTGATGACCTGCACGATGCCAATACGCGGCAGTTGCAGGATCCGTTCGACGATCGACTCGATGTGCGGATGAAGGAACGACTCTCCACCAACCAACACCAGCTTATTGACCAGATCGACAGCCGAAAGAAACTTCTCCAGGTCATCGATGATCCGGTCTGGAGCCAGGTCTTTGTTGTCGGTCGACACATAGTGATCACGCAGATGGTTGCATCCCTCACAGGTCATCGTGCACTTGTTCGACACGAGAACTCCCATCGACGGCACAACCAGTTCAAGCCGAGACGAGTCTGCCAGACCGGAGACAAAGTGACGTTGGACGTGGTGGTCAAACAAGTCACACCGGCTGCGGGCATCACTCACGACAGAACACATTTGGCAACGTTTCAGGTCGAATACGAACTGCCCGACCTCCTGACGAGACGCGCATTCAGCATGGAGCAGCCCATTCATGAGGCGCCGATCGGCCAGAACCTGCGTATAGCCTGCTCGGACAAGCTGACGCCGAATCTCCTCCGCGACGTTTTCTGAGAAAATGGTCACCATCACCACACATGCGCTCCGTTCCTGCTCCGGCACTGCGATCACATCCGGCGTGAGGACCGGCGTGTCCTCACAGGTAAAGCCCAAGAGTTCGGCGTTGCGATCCCAAAAATACTCGGCTGGGTGGCCGAACCACCGCAGAGCAGCTTGGATCCGCTGACCGATTTTCCCGGCCCCATAGAGAACGACGCGCTGGTTGTTCACAAGAGCCTGCGCAAATGCTTGGTCAACACCCCATTCCACCAATCGCGCGGTGAGTGAGACATCACGATTCACGATGAACCTCAGCTGGCTCCGGAATATCGAGCTGAAGAAACCCATCCGGAGGGTCGTAACTCCAGGTGCGGTGCCCTTCGTCTTGTGCCGTCAACAATCGATACAGCTCACCGGGGTCTCGGCTCGTCGACTCGGCGCAGTACTTCATCGTCCGCCAGGCATGTGAGTCGACAATCGTCGGATCGAAGACCGTCGCCAACGACAGGTACCGCTTGACCAGTTCATAGTCCCCTTCCCGAAACACGTCGCGACAGTAGCGGACCGTAAGTTCGCCTACTCGTTTCACCGCGGCAGCGAAGTGCTGCTCCAAATAGGGACGACCACGGCCCACATGCATCATCGTGGACAACGTCGCGTAGTACTGAATCATATGATCGATCCGACGGTTGTATTGCGCCGAGGTGCTGGTCGCATGTCTGCGGTAGACACCGACTGGTTCTCGAAGGTACCCCACGTCTCCAGCCAGTGCGCACTTGAACCACAGCAGCCCATCCAGATTCACGACGTGGCGAAGATCGGCTCCACCCACCTCCATAAAAACGGTGCGGCGCACTAGCACCTGGCATGGCAGAAAGGACATGAATAAGAATACTTTGGCTTGCCGTTCCCCCGGAATCAGACAGTCGGATTTGTAAAAGGGAGTCACCTTATACAACGTCCCTGTTTTATCAGTTTCGAATCGTTCACCGACCGCCAAGGAAGCTGCTGTGTGGCGCTCAAGAATAGGTACAAGGCGCTCGATGAAGTGAGGTAAGAGCAGATCATCACTGTGGAGAATCACCACATACTGCCCCCTAGCCAGTTCCACACAGCGATTGGTCGTGGCTGGTTGGCCCAAATTCGTCTGATTGTGATACAGGCGGATCCGATCCCCATAACAGCCAAGGATCGCCAGACTGTCATCCGTCGACGCATCGTCGACGCATACGATCTCCGCATATGCCCACGTCTGGGCCAGAGCGCTGTCTAGGCAAGCCACTAGATAGGGCGCGTTGTTATAGTTAGGAATGCAGATGCTGACCAATGGGAGCATCATCGGTCTCCTTCGCAGCGGCCGACAGAGACGACAGAACCGCTGAGCGCGCGCAACCCCGCTTCCAACGTAATTTCCGGTTTCCAGTTCGGCAAAATCGGCCCAGCCTCCCAGGGCTGAAACACCTCGCGTGCTCGATAGGACCTGTCGCCCCACCGAACGTTTAAGCAACGCGAGGAATCGGATGCGTTGAGGGCATCGACAAGTTCGCGAAGTGTGACGGCCTTGTGAGCGGGCAGCCGATAGACCTGTCGCTGCCCAGACTCCCATGTATGGACTTGGTCGCAGGCCATCGCCACACCGCGACTCAGATCATGAACGTGTACAAGGTGCATTCGTTGGTCGCCCGGCGACATGGCCACTTCCGTTCCATTATCAGCCGCTTGCACGAGTCGATTGAGCAACTTCGGTCGGGAGTCCTTCGGGCCATAGCTGTCGTAGAGATGAAGCTCTAATACACGTAGACCGACGGCATCCCGGTAATAGTCGCCAAGGGTAGAGAAGGCCTGCTTTGTCGCCGCATACAGATTGACGGGGCAATACTCTTGGTCACGATAATGCTGCCAGGCACTGCCGGCATACACCATGGCATTGCATCCGGCCGCTCGCATGCCCTCCAGCAGCTGTGTGCCGAACTCAATGTTCGTTCGAATCAAGGGACTCACATCTTCTTGCCGGTGATCGCAGACATAGAGCGCAGCAAGATGGACGACCACATCCGGCACACAGGTGGTGACAACCTCAGCCAACCCTCTGCCATCCTCCGTCACCGTCCATATCGAACACTCACGTGGCAGGTCACCTCGTGATGAACCGTCACGCAACAGGGCATCGACGTGATGGCCTCGTTTGAGCAGCTCTGGCACCACATGGGAGCCAAGAAAGCCTGTAGCGCCTGTGATCAGAATCTTCATGCGGCAGCTCCATAGATGAATGGGCTGGCGAACACACCAAGCGGCAGGAACGATTGGTCTCGATCTGAAAGAATCGGCTGCTCGGAAGCCCAAGGAATACCAAGCGAGTTCCAGAGCACCCCACAATCATGATCTGGTGAATGCACGGTCGAGGCCTTGTACACCACCACCGCCATCTCACTCAGTGTGCAAAACCCATGGGCCAATCCCGGTGGCACATACAGAACATTCCCAACATCTGCAGATATATCCGTAAGTATATATTTACCGTAAGTTGGCGACCCAAGGCGAAGATCGACGACGGCATCCTGAATCAGCCCCTGCACGCAATACACCAGTTTGGCGTGATGCATGGGAGGCACTTGAAAATGCAGTCCTCGGATGACGGCCCTTCGGGAAACCGAATAGTATTCTTCCGCGTAATCGGCTTGAAGACCGGCCGCCAAAAAAGACTCCCGGTGAAACACCTTCACAAAACGACCTCGTACGTCCTCATACACCCGTGGTCGCAACTCCATCACGCCAGGAATATCCGTTGGTGTCACGGTGAATATCTGATCGCCCAACATTGCGGCAGGGGTCAGTGAGGAGCGCATACCACCTCCCTCACGGTCAGTCCATGGGCAATGGTGTCGATCACATAGTCCAAGTGCTCATTGCGTAGACCTGGATAGACACCAAGCCAAAAGGTATCGTTCATGACCCTGTCGGTCTCGGTGAGTCCTCCAGGCACCCGGTAGGCCCGTTCACGCATGTAGGGTTGGCAAACGAGATTCCCGCCGAACAGGAGCCTGGTCCCGATACGATGGCGATCCAGATGGGTGATCAGTTCCGTCCGATCGAGCGGGGCATTGGGTCTAACCGTAATTGGAAATCCAAACCAGGAGGGGGTGCTGTGCGGAGTCGCCGTCGGCAGGATCAGAAAGTCCTCCAGCGCAGCCAAACGATCGGCCAGATACTGAAAGTTGCGTTGCCGCACCTGACAAAACTCAGTGAGGCGATCGAGTTGCGCCACTCCGATCGCCGCCTGCATGTCGGTCATCTTGAGGTTATACCCGGCATGGGAGTAGGTGTATTTATGGTCATAGCCCTGCGGCAATTCACCAAGCTGCCGACAAAATCGTCTCCCACACGTGTTGTCCTGTCCCGGAGCGCAGTAACAATCGCGACCCCAATCGCGAAACGATTCGAGCAGGCGCTTCAGCTTACCGTGCTTGGTGAACACCGCTCCCCCTTCGCCCGTCGTAATGTGGTGGGCAGGATAGAAACTCACGGTCCCGATATGCCCGAACGACCCTACGGGACGACCTCGATAGGTCGAGCCGAGCGCATCGCAACAGTCTTCAATCAGCCATAACCCATGCCGTTCCGCTACCTGCATGACGCCGTCGAGATCGAACGGATTGCCCAATGTGTGGGCCAGCATGATCGCCTTGGTCTTGTTGGATACCGCTCCTTCGAGTTGCGAGACGTCCACGTTATAGGCTGGGATAGCTACATCAACAAACACCGGGACAGCGGCGTTCTGGAGGATCGGATTGACGGTCGTCGGGAATCCCGCTGCAACGGTAATGACCTCGTCTCCCGGACGAATCGCACGGTCACCCAGTTCCGGCGACGTCAGTGCGGAGAGCGCGAGTAAATTGGCGGAGGATCCAGAATTTGTGGTCAGGGCATGTTTGACCCCGAAACACTCGGCCAGGCGCTCCTCGAACGCATCGTTGAACCGCCCCGTGGTGAGCCAACCATCCAGTGATGCATCGACAAGGGACCGCAGCTCTTTGGCGCCGATGACCTTCCCCGAGGCGGGAATCGGTGTAACCCCAGGAGAGAAGGGCCGCGGTCCGGTCGTGCGATCGCCGTACTGTTCGACCATCCGGAGAATCTCCTCTCTAAGCTGATCGTCACTCATGGCGGTCACCTCGACACTTCCTGGTATGCCTCAAAGTCTGCCGCGCACAGTGCGGCGGCGTCCGCCCCTTCGGCTTGCGCCAGGTACCATGCGATCGTACGGGTCACCGCTGGAGCCAGCGACCACCGGGATGACACAGCAAGCATCTGTCTCGCCTTTGCCGTTTCCAACACAAGCGTGCCGGTTTCATGCGGACCCAGTGGCTCCGATTCATAGCTGATGTCCCCGCTGCCGAACGCAGCGCGAGCCAATTCAACGACCTCGCGCACCGATGCACTCGGCGGCTCTGGACCGAAGTTGAACGGGCCAGAGAGTTCCGGTCGTTCCCACAATGTTTCAGCCAGACACAGATAGCCATTGAGAGGATCCAGGACATGCTGCCAGGGACGTACAGCCATCGGCCGCCGCACAGTGAGTGTGCGCCCTCCCTCCCATGCCCGGATCGCATCAGGCACCAATCGATCCTCCGACCAGTCGCCTCCTCCGATCACATTGCCGGCGCGGGCGGTCGCCATTGCGACGCCGCGCTCCGACAAAAATGACCGGCGGTAGCTTTCGGCCACCAGTTCGCCCGCCGCTTTACTGGCGCTATAGGGATCATGGCCGCCCAACGAATCGTCTTCGCGATAGGGATAGACCCACTCGCGATTGTTGTAAACCTTATCCGTCGTCACCAGTACGGCCACCCGGATGGATTCCAGAGTTCGGAGCGCCTCCAGAAGGTGAGTCACACCCATGACGTTCACCGCGATCGTCTCCACCGGTTCTCGATAACTCGCTCGAACCAGCGGTTGCGCCGCCAGATGAAACACGACTTCGGGACGAATGGTGTGAACGATGGACGCGAACGTCGCGCCGACTCGCACATCACACACGTAGTTATCCAGGACCTTGTCGACCCGAGCGAGCGAGAACAGGTTGGGCTCGGTCGCCGGCGCCAATGCAATCCCGGCTACATCGGCGCCCAAACGTGCCAACCAGAGAGCCAACCAGCTTCCCTTGAAGCCGGTATGGCCTGTGACCAGTACACGCTTCCCACGCCAGAAGGGAGCCTCCGGCAGCCTTACCAGACTTTCCATGGCGCCCGTCCCGATTGCCAGAGTTCTTCTAGATGATTCTTGTCGCGCAAGGTATCCATGGGATGCCAGAAACCGTGATGCTCGAAGGCCATCAGTTCTCCCATCGCGGTCAATCTCCCTAACGGATCTCCTTCCCAGACTGTGGAGTCGTCCTCGATAAGATCGATCGCCTTCGGTGAGAGGATGAAATAGCCGCCGTTGATCAATCCACCGTCTCCCCTGGGCTTTTCCATGAATCGCGACACCCGTCCGGATTCCAATTCCAACGCGCCGAACCGGCCCGGCGGACGGACTGCGCAGACCGTGGCCAATTTTTGGTATTTTTGATGAAAGGCGATCTCTGACGTCACATCGAGATCGGCCACGCCGTCACCATAGGAAAAACAGAAGCTCTCTTCTCTCTCCACATAGCGAATCACCCGCTTCAACCGGCCACCGGTCATGGTCTGCTCTCCCGTATCCACCAACGTCACACGCCACGGCTCCGCATGGTTTTGATGTACCTCGACTTTGTCGTGCGCAATGTCGATGGTGATATCTGACCGGTACATAGAATAGTTGACGAAATAGTCCTTGATCATCGTCCCCTTGTAGCCAAGGCAGATAATGAAATCGTTGATCCCATGCGCTGAATAGATCTTCATGATGTGCCAGAGAATCGGCTTCCCTCCGATCTCAATCATCGGCTTTGGGCGCCCGACCGTTTCTTCACTCAATCGTGATCCTAATCCACCGGCCAAAATGACGGCTTTCATAACGAAGGAGTACTCCACATTAATTGCACGACCATCGACCGATCCTGAAGCGAACCTTCAAAGGGCATGCCATGGTTGACCACGAATTTTCCTGCAGTTGACTCTCAATCAGGCGGTCACGAAGGCAGCGCTCGGCAGATTTTGCCGAACAGGGTGGCAGATAGATCCGAACGGAGAGCAGGCAGCAGACCGTCGTTAGCGCGGGGCGTGCTCTCCGGACTTCTGGAGCGTCCACTGCTCGATGGCGTTGCGGACCGACCCACCCCACCCTCGATACTCGATGTACTCCAAGGCATTGAACTGAAATTCGATACCGATTGCGTTTCCATCCTGCTGTGTATCCACATTCTTCACGATCCCCGTCAGGTTCGTCACATGCCCAAGGCCTGGAAGCTCGAACTCGAGCTGGATAGTATTCCCCTGCCGAAACCAAGACGGTCGCTGGGTCATGATCACGCTGCATCCACTTACACTGAGGTCCTTTAACAGCCCACCCACATAATCGCTGGCCGGCAATGTGGCGTTTGCGTTTGATGGACGGTCATGCATCGCGCTCATCAAGAGAATCGGCTCATTGGCCGAAACACGGAAATGTTTTCGCAAATGCATTTCTTCAACGGTCTTGGGAAAGGCGACAAATAATAACGGGACCGGAGATATCACTACCTCATAGATTTCACTGCGGTATCCAACGAGTTTGCCCTCGTGGAGGTAACTGAGGGTGCAGGGAGTCCCCCTCGCAACAAGTTGATCATGGCCAAGTTGAAGCGGCCATTCACAGACCAGCCAGGCCTGATCCTTCCATCCGAGAAGCGTCGATCCGTACATGACTTTCTGCCCATTAAGCGCAAAGGACATTTTCAATGCGAGTCCTACCGCCAAGAACGACTCCGCCTGAGGGACCGACACTGCAACGTTATTCATATCCACGACTCCTCAACCTGCACGTTCAAACAAGCCGACCCTGATGAATCTTATCGGGCAATCATGGAATAATCTTGAGCGAGAACGGACATGAACAAGAACTCCGGACAACGACCGATTCCAACGTGAACCTATCCATAGATAACCATCAAGTTCGCCGCCTCCCTGGCCGATATCATGCGTGAGTCTTCTCCTCCGTCAACCGGCCGCACTTTTGAGACAGGCGAATGGAGTGAACGACGTATGGCACTCAAGCGCATTGAGATTACCCAGCTCATCCCAGGAATGTACGTCGTGGAAATGGATGTCCCTTGGTACCAGACCCCGTTCCTCTCCCACAAACGGCTGATCAACGATCAGCAGACCATCCAGGTGATGAAGCAATATGGGATCAGGGTGGTCACCATCGATACCGCCAAAGGATGTGATCTTCCCTCAGCGATGCCGGCGTCGCCGCCTCCGCATCCAGGCGACCAACCCGCAAGATCCCATTCCAGTGACGCTCTGGCCCAACACACTGGACCTGCATCGGAACCTAAACGTGATGAACAACTCGCAACCGTGCTCTATGCCCAGGCCCAAGAAGCCGTCGAACGGATCTTTGATGATCTTGAACGTGGGATTCCTCCATCTCCCGAGGCCACAAAAACCATCGTATCCAATGTCTTGACGCACGTTCTCAGCGATCGTGCCGCGATGACGACTCAAGTCGCCATTCAACAAATCAAACAATTTGATCGGTCTTTGGCCTCCCATGCGCTCGATACCTGTATTGTGTCGCTGATTGTCGCCATTGAAAGCGGCTTCGATACGTCCCTGCAAGAACACATCGGCACTGGGGCGCTCCTCCATGATGTCGGATACGTTCGCTTGCCCCGCAATCTCGTCCGGAAGCGCGAGGAGTGCACCGGACGAGATAAGGTACTTCTCCAACAGCATTCCAAACTCGGCTTGGCACTCCTCTCCAAACACGCCGGAATCCACGAAAACGTCCTACGGATCGTCGGCGAACACCATGAACGGGCGAATGGAAGCGGATTTCCTGGCGGCTTACGCATCGAGGCCATTTCCCCGTTAGCCCAGATTGTCGGCATCGTGGATCATTACGATGGAATGGTGAGCCATCGTGGAGCCAAACCAAGCATGATTCCACACGATGCCGTGAGACAGTTGTTTTTAGCGGGGGAAAGTGGGCTATTTGAGAAATCGCTTGTGGAAATCATGATTCGAAGCATCGGGGTCTACCCGGTCGGAAGTCTAGTTCGACTGAATACAGGTGAACAGGCGGTGGTCATCGGCGCCAATCCACAACAGCGGCTGAAGCCCCTCATCAAAGTGACTTCAGATCCTCAGGGCCGATCCTATCCGACCCCGGTGCAAATCGATCTCGCGAACCCATCGTCTCACGAGCATACCGTCAGATCCGTCCTGCGCGTGCTCGACCCGACCCAGGAACGGGTTAACATTGCGATGCTTCTCGATCACAGCTCTATACAGGCCGCATGATGAAACGCTCACGACCAGCCAGCAGACGAACACGACGAACGACTCCTCCCTTACAGCCTTCGTTGCTTGCCGCGCTCGAACTCATCGAAGGGTTGCCCCTCGGTGTCATCATCTTGAATACGGATTTGACTGTGCAGGCGGTGAATAAAGAGGGACTGCGGATGCTCGGGCGGAGGCTCTCTGACTGCCTTGGGCAGTCCTTTCCGCTCCTCTGGTCGAAGCGGACTCAATCGGAGCTGAGGACGGTTCAAGCCCAGCTGCAACGCGTACTGGCAAGTCATCGCCCAACGTCTGTCCTCCAACATGACCTCTTGATGCAAAAAGGCGGCTCCACATCGATCGAGTGGGCCTGCACGCCATCCCTCTTCGCGGGAACACGAGTCCTGACGATCAGCGTTCGGGATCTGTCACGCGAACAGGAGTTAGAGGAGGAACGCAATCGACTCGTCAAGATCGCTGAGGAAAGTCCGTTACCGATGATCGAGTTGGATCGAGACGCCAACCTGCTCTATGCCAACCCCTCCATGGTTGCCCTGCTCGCTCAGTTTGGTTACACCCTGAACGGATTTCCCCACGTGGCTCCCAGTCATCTTCCCGATGTGGTGAAAAGTTGCCTCACTGTCGGCTATGCGTCGCACACCGAAACCGTCGTGCTCCCTGAGGCAAGCTTTTCATGGACATTCTGCCCCGTCGTGGCTCATGGCATCGTACGTGGGTATGCCGTGGATCTCACGACCATTCACAAGACGCAACAGGAATTGCGCCAATCAGCCGAACAGTTGCAAGCCAGTAATCGCCGCCTTGACCAAGCATTGGAGGAGGCGCAAGAGTCCGCGCGCCTCAAAACGGCGTTTCTGGCAACCGTCAGTCATGAATTGAGAACCCCGATGAACGGGGTGATCGGCATGACGAGTCTGTTGATGGAGACGTCCCTCACGCCAGAACAACAGGCGTACGCGGAAACCATTCGGCAGTGCGGAGAGGCGCTGCTGCAACTCATCAACGATGTGCTCGAATGCAGCAAGATTGAAGCAGGCAAGCTCGAGCTCGAATGTCTCGACTTCAATCTACGAACCACCGTGGAGCAGGTTTTAGCCCAATTTGCCGAACGGGCTGAAACGAAAGGACTGGAGTTGACAGGGCTCGTGCATGCGGCAGTCCCGACGGCCCTCAAGGGCGATCCTGGACGCCTCCGCCAAATTCTCACCAATTTGGTCGCGAATGCGGTGAAGTTTACCGACACAGGCGAGGTCACGCTGCAAGCCTATCTCGAGGAAGATTGCTCCGATACCACGGTGATTCGGTTTGAGGTCATGGACAGCGGCATAGGGATGAGTCCGGAGGTTCAAGCGAAACTGTTCCGCCCGTTTGTGCAGGCAGACAGCTCGACGACGAGGAAATACGGTGGTACGGGCCTCGGCCTCTCCATTTGCAAACAACTCGCGGAATTGATGGGCGGGCACATCGGCGTACGCAGCGTGGAAGGACAGGGCAGTACCTTTTGGTGCACGGCGCGCCTTCAGAAACAGGCGGGTTCTCCTCATGGCATTCTTCCAGCCGGCGACCTCGCTGGTAAACGCATTTTGATCGTCGATGATAACGAGTCCAATCGCTTGATCCTTCATCACATGGTCGCTGGATGGGGCATGGTGGATGACCTTGCAGAAGATGCCGCATCGGCCATGCGCCGTATATCAGAGGCGCAACAGCAGGGAACGCCTTATGATCTCGCGATCCTGGACGTTGTGATGCCGGGAAAAGACGGTCTGGCGCTCGCGCGAGAACTGCAACACCGTCCGATGGGACCCGGAATCCGCCTTGTCGTCATGACCTCGATGCTGCAGCGAGGCCACGCCGAGCAGGCCCGCCAAGCTGGGGCGATGGGGTATCTTCCCAAACCTGTCCGCCATGACGAGCTCCGCGACTGTCTTCGGACCGTGCTTGGGTTCCCCATCGATCGGCTCCCCCCGGACGCTGCCTCATCTCCCATCATTCCTCAACTTGTGACACGGCATACCGTTGCGGAGCATGTTCAGCACCAGCGTCTCTTGATCGTCGAGGACAATATCGTCAATCAGAAACTGGTCGTGCGCATGGTGGAAAAGCTGGGCTACAAACCGGATGTGGTCGAAAACGGCCAAGAGGCACTGGCCGCACTCGAAAAAGGAACGTACGCCGTAATCCTCATGGACTGCCAGATGCCCATCATGGATGGATTTGAGACGACCCAGCACATTCGAGAACGAGAAGCGTCGGTTTCCTCATCCGGAGCACACACTGGAGACGGCAAACATTCCACTACTGCGCTCCAATCGACTCCACACATTCCAATCATTGCAGTGACGGCTAATGCGATGCAGGGAGACCGAGAACGCTGTTTGGCAGCAGGAATGGACGATTACCTCGCCAAACCGATCAAATTTGAGGAGCTGAAGTCCGCCCTCGCGCGATGGACATCCACACCATCAGATGACATCGTCTTCGCAACACAGAACGCGGTCCCACCTATAACCGCTCCCATCAAGGGAATCTTCGACCCTCTGAAGATGTACCACAACATCGGCTGCGACAAAGAGTTGTTCCGGCAACTGATTAGCCTGTTTCTCGATCGCCATCACGCCATGCTGGCTGACATCCGAACCGCATTGGCTTCCCTCGACTCAACCGCTGTGGAGCGGTCGGCGCACACGTTTAAGGGTACCGCTGGAAACCTCTGCGCATCGGAGTTCGCCCTCACAGCCGGTCGCCTTGAAGCCGTCGGGCACCTGAATATGCTCCACGATGCACCTGCCGTTTATGCCCAACTGGAACTCGAAGTCGCGCGACTCATCCGCGTACTCGAATCCTACCGACAGGGATTGCCTTCAACCGCGCAGGAAGCCGCCTGAATCATTGTGTCGGCACACAATGGCGGCTGAAGAGTGACCCGCCTCTGTTCAGAGACACCCATGTCACGCAAGAGTGAACAGCGGAGTGCAGCAGGTCGGTGCCGTCACCCACTCGACGATAGGGACACTGAGTGATAGGGCTACCTTTGACATTCGGCGGGGACTGGACTCTGTGTCACCCCGGATGACTGGGACGCAGAGATAGGGAACAACGGATGTCTGGTTGGAAACTCCTCTGGAAGTACTAACTGTTTCCCAAGCTTTGTTTTGTGACTGATAAGCAGCGGCCCACGGAGATTGGCCGTGATCCGACTCGGATCGTTTGATGGAATGGTTAAGATCACGGCAAGAGCCAAGTCCTCTCCCTGGTGTGCCTTGATTTCCATCAGAGCATCGGTGGACACCTCAATGTGGTAGCCGGGATGGAACAGGGTCGGATCAAGAATGACAAAGGCCAACTCAGGTTCCTCAATCGATTGAAGCCACTTGACGGGGGCTTCGGTATCATGGTCCAAAATCACATACCGCTGCTGCTCCGGAAACCCAAGCAACCCTGATGGAAACGTGACGATACTGTTCTCGGGAATGTCGAATGATCCGAAGCGAGTCGATGTGAATTTCACAGAGAGGACCTCACTGCGCAATTCGTTGTTTCGGGGGAATCAGGCTACGAAAGGCATCCAGCGGTACCGCTTGAGGCTTTGCGGCCAATCGATTCTCATCCTGAATTCTTGCATACACTTCTTCACGGTGGACGGCCACCGAAGCTGGCGCTTCGATCCCGAGTCGGACTTGCCCTCCCTTCACACCCAGGACGATCACCCGAATATCGGGCCCGATCGTCACACCCTCTCCACGCCGACGTGTCAGCACTAACATGACAGCCTTCCCTGGCGAGACCTCACCATGCGACCGACCTCATCTCCCATATCGGTCCCTCTCCGGGAAAACTTAAAATTCAGGAGATGCCGCTTGCCTGAAGAGTATGACGAATCAACTAGTCCACGAGAGAAGGATGAAAACCATACGACAGCGAGATGCTGGAGACCACAAGCGCTTTTGATTGGCCCCGGCATAGCGTACGCGTGGACAGAGGCTACCTTGCCTAGGAGCAGATTCTCTCAATACCCTCCTAGAGATAGTTCAACAGTGAATTCTGGAATACCTTTGCCAGGGTTTGACTTGCCGCTTCGATCGCGTACTGCTGCAACGTAAGATCGGAAATAGCTTTCGCCATATCCACATCTTCCGTCTGTGACAACGCCTGTTGGAAAAACCCTTTCGCATCGATGAGCTTTGCATCGGTCGTTTCCATGCGGTTCGAGGTCGCTCCCACATCTCCCAGGACTGCCGCAACCTGTGAGATACTTGTCCCTAATCCTCCAAGGGCATCAGTAATCCCCGTTCGGAAGTTTCCCCTCAGTGCACTCACCAGTTGTTTCACATGCGAAAAAATATCGCTGTTGCCACCATCTGCAAACGCTCGATCTCCAGCCACGTTGGTCGCCACCGTCTGACCAGGCCCGATCTCAACCGCCTGAGTCCCCGTATCACCTTGGTACTGAAGGCCCGAGGCAATCGAAAAGAGATCACCATTGGCAGGTCCGCCGGCTCCATTGGTCAGCGTCAAGCGGATCCCCTGAAAGGCAATATCACTTCCTGAAACATAGGTTTGATTCGTCAAGATGTTGCGGGGTGTGAGACTGACAGAAAAGGTATCACCCGCCTGTGGTCCAACCTGTTGGCCATTGCCAAGCACCACACGCAGACCGCCGAATGAAATTGCGTCACCTGATACATAGGTATTGCCGGAGGACAAGGTTGTACTGGTGGTTTGATCAACGACTGAATACTGTGTCGTAGAAGTGAACTGGATCTGATAATTGTGCAGCGACAGCTGGGTCGCATCGCTTACCCCTGCATCCTGTATCCCTGCACCTCCCGCATTGCTTGATCCACGAGTCGCAGTGACCGGAGCCGTGACATTCAGCACATCGTAGGTAGTCGCAGAGGTAAAGCGGATCAGATAATCATCTAATGTCAAGGCATTAGCGTCCACAACGCGCCCTTGTCCGGCAATTGCCCCTCCGGTGTTCCCCGTAGCCGAGGCGACTGTTGCCGTCAGCGCAAACGGCACATCTCCGGTGGTCTGACTTCCACCGGAGAATCCAAGCGTATTTCGAGCCAATCCTCCGGTCACGCTCACGGTAGACTCTGCACCACTTGAAGCGGATGCTATGACCAAATGGTCTTGGTCGAACGTCACCGTGACACTTTTTCCGGCATTGGCTAAGACTGAATCAGCATTGAGCCGACTCTGGAGCCTGGAGGCCAACTGAGCTCCCGACAATGATTCTACTCCTGAAGTCAGATCAACGGTCCCGGAAGTGACGCCATCGACATTCACGGTCACTGTATCATTCACACCATCGGTCAATGTGGTCGGCACAGTGAGCGACAGACCCGTGGCACGCCCGTGCGTGCTGGTTCCAGTAAAAATCGGTTGTCCGTTTAATTCCGTATTCGCGGACTGTTGGAGCTGAGCGAACAATTGCCGTACTTCCTGGGCCCCGATGCTCCGATCCGCGGCGCCATTGGTCCCACTGCTAAATTGGACGGCAAGCTCTTGCACGCGGGATAAGGTATCTGTCACCTGCGTCAGTTGGTTATCGGACATATCCAGTCTGGTCCGACCAAACACAATGTTGCGCTGCCATTGTTCGATTGTGGCGAGCGAAGCCTTATCCAAGGCAATGTGGTTGAAGGCGCTTGGATCGTCGGACGGCTGACGCACCAACTTGCCGGTAGACACTTGTTCCTGAAACACCAGGGCTTGGGCACGTGCGCGAGCCAAATTGTTGGCAAGCACGCCAAAGGTCTGTAACTCTGTAACCCTCATGACTTCCTCACCGTCTACGTATTCATGGATAAGAGTGTCTGGAACATTTCATCGGTCATCTTTACGAGCCTCGAGGCGGCCTCAAATCCTCTTTGAAACTTGATGAGATTCACCAGCTCCTCATCAATCGAGACACCAGACACCTGTGCCCGTAACGTTTCAATCTGATCATTGAGCGTCTCTTGCGCGGTCGTTTCCTGGTCTGCCGTCTGCACAGCGATGCCCAAATTCGCCGCCGTCGTACGATAGGCATCGCCTAAAGTCCCCCCTGCCAAACTGGCAAACTGCTGGGACTGGAGTGCTATCAGAGACAGCATGTTGGTATTGTTGCCTGGGGCACCGCTCTTCGTCGATGCGGCGGCGACCGAGGCCGGATCGGTGAGTACCACCGTCAAGTCTTCAGCAGCATGGTTGTACGCATTCACTTTGAAGACATCTCCGGCTGCTGCGGCTCCGGTAAACGACACGCTGATACCATCAAAGGTCAAAGTTCTCGGGCTCGTGTATGTACCCGACGACGCCGTACTTGTTCCGCTTAGCACGCCGAGCGACGATCGGGCTGTCCCTCCAGTCACATCGACAGACGACGCACTTGTCGTATCGTTCGACGTGACCACGAAACGATTGGTTGTGGTGTCATAGGCCACTACGACTGATTTCCCGGCAGCTTGCAAGGTCCCATCCGCATTAATCTTTGCTTGTAGCTCCTGTGCGAGTGCTGCACCTGAGGTGTAGGACAATCCAGGACTGGCAGCTCCAGCCAGAGTGATGGTACCGGACGCTACTCCATCCACCGTCACGGCAAGCGTATCATTGACACCAGTCACAATCGACAATGGCGCATCGACGGAGGGCGCGGTTACGGCCGTCCCGCTATAGTTTCCACGAATTGCCGCACCAGTCGTGGTATCCACGATCGAATAGGCCGTTGGCGACGAAAACCTGACTTCGTAGTCATGAAAGGTGAGCAGACTGTTCGTGGTCACCGCAGTACCGTTGATGGAGGCAGCCCCTTGGTTAGCGGCGGGCGTGCTCGTCGTGATCGACCCTGGGGCAAACAAGTCCTGTCCCGTTGAACCATCCAGCCCGTATCCTTGCCGGTGTATTATGTTGACGGCATTGCCTAATGTCGCGGCAATACGATCAATTGACCCTTCGAGGTCCTTCACCGTCGTGTCGCGGACGTCCAACAAACTGCGCAATCGACCGTTCGAGATCAGCCCATCGATACTCAAGGGCCTTATGCCTCCCGTCGAGTACCCGACGGAAAAGAGACCACTATTGTCCGGGTCTTCCACGGCATCCAACTGCCGGACGGTTGCGCCCTCGACAAGGACCTGCCCGCGAGCCGCAAAGACCGTCAGCGCCCCGGTGCTGGACTCCGTTGTGGTGACATCAATACGTTTGGCCAACTCATTGACCACGAGATCGCGTTGATCCCGTAGATCGTTGGCATTTTGGCCTGTCACTTCGGCTGCCGAAATTTGACCGTTCAACGTAGCAAGTTGCTTCGACAGGCTATTAATCTCTCCCACGGTCTGCTGAACTTGGAAATTCAATGATTGCCGTGCTGATACCAAATCCGAAGAAGCTTGATTCAGGCTAGACGCCAATTGCTGGGCTTTGGCCAACAACACAGAACGAGGGGCCAGGACGCTAGGATTCGTCGACACATCTTGGAGCGCACTAAAAAAATCGTTCAACCGCGCCGCGAGACCTTGATCGCTGTTGACACCAAACACATTTTCTAGCCTGGACAGTTCATCCTTTGACACTGACAGACGCCCGAGATTCTGTTGGATGACGGTGAGTTGTCGATTGACAAATGGATCGGTGTACCGTCGAATCGACGTGGCTCGTACCCCCGTGCCCACCATGCCGGGCTGGCCGTTGAGAGGCGGCTGTTCGGTCAGCACGGCTTCTTGTCTGCTATAGCCGGGGGTATTGACGTTTGAGACGTTATTACCCGTTACCGAGAGCGCGACTTGCGAAGTTGATAAAGCACTCCGCGCGATATCTAAGAGCGACGACAGACCAACCATAACTAGCCCTGCTGATGAATGAGGATATTCATGCGTCCCGCCGAGACTGATTGCCCGCCGGCGGTATAGAGATCCTGGCCTGATTCGATCGATGGACGGGTAGACAATGCCTGATCGATCACCCCGCGAATCCCTTCGATCAACACGGCATTCTGCTTAATTTCGTCACGAACGGTTTTAGCTCGTTCGATATAACGCTGGTAGCAGGTTCGGAGAGCTGTCGATGTCGCCTGTAGATGGTCGACCAGTTGATGGATGGACGTCTCTGGAGGTAAGCCTTGGTAACCAGCTAACTCTTGGACGAGGCGTTGTCGGGCATCGGCAATGGCCTGCAGCAATTCCAAGATGGACAGCCGCCGGCAATTAATGTCGTGGAATCGATTGATATCCAGCGCTCTGATAGCCACACGTTCTTCATGTACCGTGTCAAGCAGCTGACGGCACGTGGCTTCTTCCTCATTCAATAATTGGCATAACTGGTCTGTCGTCGGCGCAAGCACCCGTGGTGGCATACAGGCTCCCTCAAGTTAGGATGAGTGTGACGATCCGCCATCTTCTCCTCTTCTCGCCATCCCCTAAAAGAGAACACACGGTGGGCGAGGACCTAGGAGCCTGGAAAGGAGACAGCTAGAGTACCGCGTCTGTTAGGACCTGCTTAATAACCGCGTCTCCAACCTTTCTTCCGTTCACATCATAGGTGCCGCTGTCGATGGATTGGCGAATCCGCTCCACCCGTTCGGCGCGCGCCTGGTCTGGCTCATTAGCGAGCGCCTGAATTCTCTGCAGCTCTTTGGCTCGGGTCGAAATCTGGACCTCGTCCTTACCTGCCGCGGAGTGCGCATGGGACTGAGGGCTACTCCGACTCCCCGTCTGCTGGACGCCCAGCAACAACTTTGCAAGATGATCGATGTTTCCCTGACCTGAAATCTGCATGTTCCAACTCCTTCCACAACCTTCTACTGAGAGCTGACCGTTCAGTGGAAAACAGCCTTTACCCCAATCGTTCCCTTTATCGGTTCCTACTGGGAAGAACTTGAGTGTCGGACAATTGGGATAGACATCTGTGCCTTGGCATAATCCTCCACCATCTTGGTAATCCCAATTCCTCCAGTTTCCGCCGCTCGCCTTCCGATTTCCTCATCATACATCGAATAGAAATATGCACCTTGCTTATTGGCAAGGGCACCCGGAGGAACCGTGTCTCTCATCACCTTGAATAGGTATGAGATAAAATACGATTCAAACTGCTGCCCGGCCTCCACCAGCTTTCGCTGATCTTCAGGTTTTCCTTGTGAACTCAATGCGCTAGACTGAATCTCTGGAAACCGTCGCATCCCCTGTGCGTTGAGATTTCCAATATGAGAGAGAAGCTCCTGTGAATCATGGCCGCCGATTGTGTAATTGTTTCGGATACTTGTCATGGGGCTTCCTATATGATTTCCAGGTTAGCCTGGAGCGAGCCAGCTGAACGAAGTGCCGAGAGAATCGCCACGAGGTCCCGAGGTGTGACTCCTACGGCATTTAATGCCCGCACGACCTCACCGAGAGTAATCGTTTCATCGACAACGATCAAACGAGACTCCTGCTCCTTCACCTCTGTCTGCACATCGGGAGTCACAACAGTTTGACCGGCGGCATTCCCGACGAGCGGAGCCGATGGTTGCGAAACATTCAACGTATTTTTCACCGAGATCGTCAGGTTCCCATGCGAAATAGCACAAGTTGAGATTCGAACATGCTCGCCGAGCACCACCGTCCCGGTCCGTTCATTGACGACGACCTTCGCGACGGTATCCACTGCAACATCAAGTCCTTCAATCGACGCAATATATTCCACCACCCGACCGTGAAAGACCGACGGAATCGTCGCCTTAATGTAGCCGGCATTGACCGCCGACGCGCTGCCCTTCCCAAAGGCGTTTTCGATGGCTTCCGCCGTCCGAATGGCCGTCGTGAAGTCCGGCTGGCGCAGCAAGACTGAGACGGTCTCCCAAGAGTCGATATCGACAGGAAGTTCTTTTTCTATAATGGCTCCACCCGGCACCACACCAGCTGCTTGATGATTCTTCGCCACTGTGGCCCCTCCAGCACCGCCCGTGCCGCCAAGAAATCCCCCGATCGACACAGGCCCCTGTGCCACGGCAAACACTTGCTGGTTCGCCGATTTAAGGGGCGTAAGCAAGAGGGTGCCGCCTTGCAAACTCTTCGCGTTCGCCATTGAGGACACCACGGCGTCCAACGTCATGCCTGGCTTCGAGAATGGCGGAAGTTTCGCGGTGACCATCACCGACGCGATATTTCTCGTCAGGAGCTGAATGGGATCGATGACCAGATGCACCCCCATCTTGTTCAGCATCGACATCATCGCTTGAATCGTAAACTGTCCACCGATTACACGATCACCCGTGTTGTCCAACCCGACGACTAAGCCATAGACGACCAGCTGATTTTCACGTACCCCCTCAATCGAGCCGATATCCTTGATTCGCACCGCCTCGGCATTCAACGGCCATAGCCCACCGGTGGCAAAGGCCAGCGCGCACAGAAGCGCCAACCATCATACACCCATACGGTTGTGCCCTCCGTAGTCTTAGGCACCGTTCACGAGTACCGG
>CAZOHW010000011.1:0-26717 GCA_964579525.1 uncultured Nitrospira sp.
GAAGGCACAACGCAATGGCGGTGGCCATCTCGGGTGAGAGCTGCCCGACCAGTGGAAACACTTTTGTATAATCGAGGGTTTTAAAGTTGAGAAAGACGAGAAAAATGGCTAGAAGAAACCCGGCATCACCGATCCGGTTCATCACAAATGCTTTGGAGGCAGCTTTCGCGGCCGCCACTTTCTCGTAGTAATAGCCGATCAGGAGATAGGAACAGAGTCCGACGCCTTCCCAACCGATGAAGAGGACCACATAGTTGTTCCCCATGACCAACAGCAGCATGGAGACCATAAACAGGTTCATGTACGTAAAGAAGCGTGTGAAGCCTTCTTCTCCGTTCATATACCCCACGGAATACACATGGATAAGAAAACCCACTCCAGTGACAACCAGGAGCCATGCGCACGTCAGGGGATCAACGAGATAGGCAAGATTGATGGTAAGGTCACCTCCGAAAATCCATTGATAGGCGATTACCTCGTAGGTCGAGCCCGTGCGCATGACATCGACAAACACGGCAACCGTGCATAGAAACGACAGACCAACGGAGCCCCATCCCAATCGATGGGCCACACCTTGAGGATATCGCTTCCCTAACAGACCGTTTGCGATTACAGCCATGAGAGGGAAAATTGGAATCAGTTTAATCAGTACATCCATCGATCCGACACCGCTACCACTTCAAAAGATTCATCTCATCGACGTTCGTTGAAATTTTCCCTCGGAACACCACAATGATAATCGCCAGCCCGACGGCCGCTTCGCCTGCCGCGATCGCGATCACGAACAGTGCGACCAATTGCCCGGACAGAGATTCCAAATAGTGCGAGAACGCCACCAAGTTAATATTTGCGGCATTGAGCATGATCTCGACTGCCATCAGTACGATGATGAAGTTGCGCCGCACGAGCACACCTAACAGTCCAATGATAAACAGTACGGCGCTCACAGCCACATAGGCAAAGAGCGGGATCATAATGGGTCCTTCCCCGTGTGCATTGACCTGGGAGCCTTAGCCAGAACAATGGCGCCGATGATAGCTCCGAGCAGGAAGATGCCGACGATTTCGAATTGCAGGATGTGGTCACTGAACATTTTGAGCCCTACGGCATAAGTATCGCCATCCTGCAAAACCGCGCTCGAGGGAACATCCCCCTTCACACCGCTATAGGGAGAGCGCATGAGAAGCCAGAGCACATAGGTGGCTCCGAGCACTCCAGGGCCGATGAAATAGAGGGATGAGGAATGAAAGTACCGCTCGTCCGTTTTCTGACTTAACAACATAAGCACAAAGAGATACAGCACGAGAATCGCACCCGCATACACAATCACCTGAACGACCCAGAGAAATTCGGCATTCAGAAGCACGAACAGGCCGGAGACATGCATCAAGAGAGCAAGCAAGGCGAGCCCACAATGAACAGGATTCCTCAATGAAACCGTCAGTACGGCCGAAGCAATACTCACGAGCGAAAAATAGGCGAATACAAGAAAGATCATAACGATTAGCTCAGATGCTTCGGTTGGGATTGGGTCGATTTCAAAACCGATTGCGGGAAATAGTAGCGGTACTCTCGGCTTTCCTCGACATTTTTTTCCTGGTTGTGTGCGTATAAATATTTTTTTCCATCATCAAGGTGCCGCTCGCCAACGTCATAGAGCCGCTTCTTGTCGAAGAGCAACGACCGTTTATCATGGGTGGAATACTCGTACATCTTCGTCATCGCCAGCGCATTCACGGGGCACGCTTCAACACAATACCCACAGAAGACACACTTCGTGATATCGATATAAAATTCACTGGCATACCGCTGGAGCGGACGGGTCGTATCCTCGGCGCTGATCACCTTGATGCAATGGGAGGGACAAGCAGCCTCGCAAAGGTCGCATCCCACACAGCGCTCGCGACCGTCGTCGTAACGAAGCAAGCCAAGCGCCCCTCGATGGGCGTCAGGGATGGTCCGTTTTTCACGGGGATATTGAAATGTCATAGGACGATGAAGCATGTGCTGGAAGGTCACTTTCATCGCATCCCAAATTTCATAGAACAATGCCGCATGAAGAATTTTTTTGGTCAGCGCAGCAACACTCATCACAAACTCCTAACCAGAAACGGACAACTGCAGCCTTTCGCTCAGGCTGGTTCAATACTGACCCAGCACTGTTTAAACGCCGGAACTCCCGTTGTGGTATCGATTGAAACAGTCATCAGGTCCTTCACTGGTGGTTCATTAAAATGTTCGGGGAAAAAGCATGTGCCAGGCGCCACCGATTGATCAGGCTGCACACCGAGTAAAAGCGAACCTCTTTCGGAGGTCATTCGGACCTTCGACCCATCCTGAAGTCCTAAACGTTCCATGTCTTTGATATTCATCCGAAGCTTCCCGGTGTTTGGGGCAATCTTGATCAACCCAGGGGCTTCGATGGACATTTTCCCCGAGTGCATCAACAACTGTCCCATGACCAAGGCCACCGGACGTGGACGATCTCCGGAAACCGATACGGCTCGATAACGAGCCTTGACCTCATTCGCATAGCCCTTTGACATATACTGGTCAGGGACAGGCACAATCTTCCGTGGCTGGCCCAGATTGTAATAGCCCGGCAAGAGCTTCATGATCTCAGCTTGAATATCGTTGGCCGATTGGTACTCCCATCGGCAACCCATGGCATTGGCCAGAGCCGTCAAAATGTGCCAGTCAGGCAGACTCTCTCCGGTTGTGTCCATAGCTTGGCGCCCCCGGAGCACTCGACCCTCGAGATTCGTAAAGGTGCCTTCTTTTTCGGCATAGGTACACGCCGGCAGTACGAAATGCGCTTGCTTGCCTGTACCAGTCAAAAATGGATCTTGCACGACCAACAACTCCAGTCGTTCCAACCCAGCGCGGACTTCCATCGATGCAGGAAGAGTGGCGAGCGGATTCTCACCCAGTATGTACAAGGCTTTGATCTGGCCATTCTTACAGCGCTTTAGGATATCAACAAGGTGAGCTCCTGCACCAACCGAGGGAAGAGAAGCATCCCAGGCCTTTGCAAACCGGTCGCGAGCGGCTGGATCATCGAATCGCGCCTGGCCAGGTAGAAACTCAGGCGCCGCACCCATATCCACGGCCCCTTGTTCATTTGGCTCCTCCGTGACCGTCATCACACCGCTTCCCGGTTGGCCAAGCTTCCCGGTTATCCAGGCCAAATCCATGAGCTTCAAGACATTCTGATAGCCGTTTACTCTCCGGACAATGCCTTCGGCGCAGAGGATAAGAGACCGGGGGGACTCCGCAAAAAGCTTGGCGATTTCCCTGTAGATTTCAACCGTCAGGCCTGTCTGCTCAGCAAGCTGCTCCAACGAGACAGATTCAACCGCCGCCTTGAGTGCATTAAACGCATCTGGATATTTCTGCATCACATCGGGATCGACCATATCCTGCTCGATGGTGGTTTTCACCAATCCATCAATGAACAATCCTTCCGTGCCTGGCGTGATGAGATACGGGTGAGACGCCAACTTGGCCAAGTTCGTCACAGCGCTATCGACTGTCACCACTTGCGCTTTGAACACCCGGATAGCTTCCTTGATTCGAACCGCAGTCAGGGGATTGGTTTCGGTCGTATTCGATCCGATAACGAGAATCGCTTTCGCCTTGGTCAGATCTTCCCAATCGTTCTGGTTTCGTCCAAGTCCAAGAGCATGTCGAGAGGCCAATACAAAATTGAGGTGACCATAACGGGCGCTACTATCGATGTGATTGGTTCCGAACACAGTACGCATGAGCTTTTGAAACAGATACAACTCTTCATTCGTACAACGGGCGGTCACCAGACCGGCAATCGCATCGGCCCCGTACTTCTGTTTAATGTCGGCAAATCGGTCTACGAGGAGATGCATGGTTTCCAGCCAGGGTTTTGCGACCAGCTGGCCACCTTCTCGAATGAGGGGTTGGGTCAGCCGGCTCTTACTGTCGAGATATTCGAATCCAAACCGCCCGCGCACGCACAGGCCACCATGCCCCTTGGCCGTTTCAGCGCGATCGCCCCATTTGTTTTTCCAAGAGAGGGGTGACGTGACACGAATCACTTCCTCATCTTTCGTCTCCAAATACATTTGACATCCATCCCCGCAATAGTTGCAGGTTGTCGGCGTCTTCTTCATTTGCCACGGCTTGTAGAGGTACTTGGAGAATTTGTTGGTGATGGCGCCGACGGGACAGACCGCCAAACAGTCTCCGCAGAATTCGCAATTCAGGGCAAGGTCGCCCTTGGCTACGACCTGGTTAAATCCACCCTTCTTCATGAACTGCAGGGCATCGATCATCAAGACGTCTTTACACACGTTGATGCACTCTGCACAGGCGATACATCGATTCATGTTGAAGTCGAGAACTGGACTGCGTGTATCCTCTGGAATGAATTTCTGCTTGGCATTGGCTAAGTTCGTCACACCATGTTGAAACGCCATATCTTGTAGCTCGCAATGACCGTCGGCGTCACAGACCGGACAATCGAGCGGATGAACCGACAAATGCTTCTCTACAGCCTTTTTTCGAGCCAGAAAGAGATCTTCGCCTTCCGTACGAATCACCATCCCGGCGGTTGCCTTGGCCGTGCACGACCGAACAGGAGCCTTTTTCCCCTCCTGCATGACGAGGCACATCCCGCACGAACCGAACGGATCGAACGTGTAGTGGTAGCACATCGCCGGGATAATCTTGCCCGTCATCGAGATGACATCGTACAGCGAGACGCCGTCCTTGGCGGTCACGACTTTCCCGTCAATGTTCAACTCGATTGTCGATGCCTCGACCTCGGGATTCGTAGCAGGTTTCAATCCCATTGATTGCCTCGTGACTTCTGTATCAGCCGCTGCGTCTCATATGATCATCGGTCGCACTCCCCCATCACGATATCGTAGGAGCCGAAAATCGTGCAGGCGTCTGAAATCATGTACCCTCGAGCCATATGATCAAACGCACCCATATGGATGAACGAGGGAGCTCGAATCTTCAATCGATATGGCTTTCCTCCCCCAGTACTCACGATGTAAAAACCGAGTTCGCCCTTATGGGCTTCTGTTCCACAATAGATTTCACCCGGTGGCGCATCGAACCCTTGAGAGAACAGTTTAAACTGCTGGATCATCGACTCCAGATTGGTGAAGACTCGCTCTTTGGGCGGCAACGTGACACTCGGCACATCTGCCATAATCGGCCCTTCCTGCATCTGCTCCAGGCACTGCCGAATGATCTTGACGCTCTCATACAACTCCATCACGCGAATCCAATATCGATCATAGGTATCGCCGTTCTTTCCGACCGGCACACTGAATTCGCACTTTGGATAGGCGCTATAGGGTTCATACTTGCGAAGGTCGTAGTCCACACCGGAACCTCGCAGCACCGGGCCGCTTAATCCAAAACTGACGGCGTCCTCCGCAGAAATAACGGCCACGCCTTTGGTACGTCCGAGCCAAATTCGGTTCCTCTCGAGAAAGACCTGATACTCCTCGATCTTTTTGGGGAAATAGTCGAGGAATTGCTTCAGCTTCTCGATTAGGGAGGGAGTCAGATCTCGCTCGACTCCGCCGATTCGATACCAGCTTGTCGTGAGACGAGCTCCACAGAGCTCATCAAACCAATCAAGCAGGATTTCTCGATCGCGAAAACAATAAAAAAAGACCGTCATCGCCCCAATATCTAACGCCTGAGCGCTCAACCAAAACTGGTGCCCGATAATACGCTGAACTTCCGCGACAAGAGTCCGCAAGTATTCAGCCCGCTCCGGAACTTGTAAATTCAACAGTTTTTCCACGGCTCGGCAATAGGCGAAGTTGTTGTACATCGCGCAGACATAGTCGAGCCGATCTGTATGAGGAATGAATTGGTGATACGTACCATCTTCAGCGAGCTTTTCCACCCCGCGATGCAGATAACCCATCACCGGAGTGGATTTCACGAGACGTTCCCCCTCCAACCCCAGAATCACCTTGAGGACTCCATGTGTACTGGGGTGTTGGGGCCCCATGTTGAGCAGAAGTTCCTCAGTACGTAAGATGGGCAGGGCGTCGGTTTCCGGGTGTTCCGGGTCAACCTTATAAATGGTGGTTCTTTGGTCTTCGAATGCCATATCGGCGTCGTATCCTATCGCGGGATTTCGTCGAGAAACTCAAACGTATCACGCCAGCCTTTGCCGCGGAGCGGAAAGTCTTTCCGTAGGGGGTAGCCCTCTGCATAGTCATCCGGCATCAGGATTCTGCGAAGATCAGGGTGGTTGCGGAAACGGATACCCATCATGTCGAAGACCTCGCGCTCCATAAAATCAGCGCCTTTCAAAATGTCCGTCAGCGAATCCACCGTACAATCTGATTCAGGTACCCGCGTTTTCAGTCGAAGACGGTGCCGTTTACGAATTGAATACAGTTCCCACACGACTTCGAATCGCTCCTCACTGTCCGGCCAATCAACCGAACTGACATGGACGATATAGTCGAAATCCATTCCGGGATCATCGTGGAGGAATTGCGCAACCTCATGGAGCTTGCTCGGAATCACTGTGATAGCGAGATCACCTCGCCATTCCACCAAACTGATGACACCGTCCGAAAAGATCTGTTGAATCCGCTGAAGTAGGGGATGCATGGCGATACGTCACACCTTCAACTTCAATTTGACCTGTTCAGGCTGCTTGACAAACACGCGCTTTTGCATGATGCGTTCTTGTAACTTTAAGATTCCGTCCAACAGGGCCTCCGGAGTCGGAGGACAACCGGGTACATAAATATCAACAGGTACAAACCGATCAACTCCCTGCACAACACTGTAGCTGTCATAGATATTCCCTGAGGTGGCACAAGAACCCATTGCGATGACATATTTAGGCTCTGGCATCTGGTCATAGATCTTTCGAATGACTGGTGCCATTCGACGACAGACCGTTCCAGCGACGATCATCAAATCCGATTGACGAGGCGAGCCTCGGAACACTCCCGCTCCAAATCGATCCATATCGTACCGTGACGAAACGGCGGCCATCATTTCGATCGCACAGCAAGCCAGCCCAAACGTCATCGGCCAGAGGGATCCCTTCCGAGCCCAATTCACGGCTTGCTCCAAACTCCCGGTAATAACGTCGGGAGCTCCATCTTTCTCACCACGTCCTAGTTGAATCAGCCCCATACGCTTCTCAGTCCCACTCCAACGCTCCTTTGCGCCAGGCATAGACATAGGCCACAACGAACAGCCCGATAAAGATCAGCATTTCAACCAACCCAATCACTCCAATTTTGGTGAATACCACCGCCCATGGATAGAGGAAGATCACCTCGATATCAAAAATCACAAACAACATCGCAAAAATATAATAGCGGACGGGAAACGGCATTCGAGCATCGGAAAAGGGTTCAGCTCCACATTCGTAGGTCGAGAGTTTTTCTGGTTCCGGGTATCGAGGCTGAACAAAATAACTGACCAACAGCGTCAACAGCCCCAATGTCAGCCCAACACCGATAAAGAGAAGGACGGGGAAAAACTTCATCAAATAATCAATGAGAACGTCAGAGCCGTCCATCATGCTTCTCTCATAAGATATTGAGCTAGAAAGGGTATTCTAATTCAAACGTCGTAAAATCTTAGTATCGGGGTCTTGGGGATAGCAAGCGAACAAAGGACCTAATTTCGGCAGACCCTAAAGCCCTAAGCAAGGCAGCACCAAGACAGAACTAGAAGTGAGTAATGAGGTTTTCATCGCACGTCATCGATTACCTTCTCGCAAGGAGCTATTCGTAGCGGTAGAGGATGAGTCAGACTCTGAACTCTCCCATTCGGTAGCGAGAGGGGAGTGGACTTTGATTGTTTTCCGACGATGGATCTGTGTTTCGATCCGTGCTTTCGTTACGGAATTTACCAAAGGAAGGTTCGTCGATAGACTTGTGTTCTTCATTTTGGCGCCTGTTACGGCCCAACTCTACGTATCAACGCCATAACTGCGATGTCTTTATCGTACACTGGACAGAAATGCCCGTCAATTACTCCCAAACCCTTGACAAGACATCATCATTTGCTATGGTTTGCAAAGGAACACTACCCTCAAAAGGAATGAATCTATGAAAACCCTGGCCGCCCTCAGCGCTGTCTTGTTGATCAGCGCCATTCCTCTGATTGAAAAAGTCTCGGCCCAGATGCGAGATATTGATACCGTTCGTTATACCGATGCAGCCCTCGCCTTTGCCAGTGGTTCGATACAGAAAACAACTCCCATCGATGGAACCGTGAATCTGATCACAGGAGACAATCAGTCGACCGGTAATCGCATGCTTCTGGGTAAGCGGGATACCCTTTATCTCAAGCTTGCCAATCCAGGTGATGGTGCCGTTGGCGATTTGTATACCGTCTATCGACGGGTTCGCAAAGTCTTTCATCCGGTGACCAAGGACTATCTTGGGTTCGTCGTGAATCGGTCGGGGGTGGTGAGAGTGATCGCAGCTGACCATGCCCTCACGACGGTCGAGGTCGTTATCAGCTATGGCTCAATTTCTCCAGGGGATCCCGTCGTTCGTTTTGTTGCTCCAATTCCGGAAGGAGCCACCAACTCGGTGTCCGATGTCACTCATCTCGAAGGAATGATTATCGAGCTCCAGGCGGATCGGGCGATGACCTTAGTGTCACAATCAAACGTGGTGTATCTCGACCGAGGAAAGGAGGACGGACTCCACGTAGGTGATGTCGTCGATATCTACCGGCATAGCGCTGGACTTCCTCCTAAAAGGATCGGTCAGCTCACGGTGTTGTCGACCGAGCCGCGCACGGCCACAGCAAAAGTCACGAAGGCTAGCACTCGTGTCATCCGAGGAGATCGGTTCAAGGTCATGGAACATTCAGCTCCGAATACCCAACCCATGGCGACTTTGGTAGAAACACGGGCCAGCCAAGTTTCAGCGGCGGTCCCAGCAGAGGTGATCAACAGCAAACTCACTGCCCGAGATACGTTGGGACAGAGCCGGATCAACCTTGCAGAGATGCCGAACTTTCTTCATTATAATTCAGGGGAAGCCTCTGTCAAACCTGAGAGCTATAAGGCGCTCGATCAATTGATCGAATACCTGCGTGCCAGCGAGGATCCCAGACTCGTTCGAATCGAAGGTCATACAGACAATATTGAGATCGGGCCTTCGCTAAAATCACGCTATGCCACCAACGTGGATTTGTCCAAAGCCCGTGCGAACGGCGTCCTTCGCTATCTTGTTGAGAAGGGAGGATTCGATGCCGCCCGCTTCACGGCTGTCGGATATGGCGATACAAAGCCAGCCGCTCCGAATGTTGGTGAAGAGGGTCGCACGAAGAATCGGCGGGTCGAGATTCTCTTGTATGGCCAAGAAACCGATCCTGCGCAAAAACCTGACATGCAGAGTCAAGTGCAAAAGGTGGACAATGCTCCTGGTAGCATGACTACTCGCGCGACTCTCGATCAGCCGTCTACATCTGCGGCCGGATCGGATACTTCTGATTCTGGAAGTCCTGGAACGCTATCCACGGGTAATGCAGCATCCTCGTCAAACAAAGATGGGGCAGGTAGTCCAAACTTCTCTGATGCAGACGGTTCCATGCCGCCAGGTTCTGGCAAACAAGGTCTCCCAGCTCAACAACAGCCAAACACGGGGACTCCTGGTGAATAGGGTGCTGTCTTACACGAACTCTGCCCGCATGGCTCCCGCACACCGACGATAGCATCCAGACGAACTGTTCTTCCCTGCCGCCGGTATTCCGGTGCTCTACCTTTTCCCATACTGTTAGAATGCAGCATGACAGGCGGCGGGACACCGAGCTTTCGTGACCACGGAGAGGGATGCTATGCGGACGTGATCGTTCCCCGACATATCTCCAAGTCCTTCACATACGTTGTTCCTCCGCACCTCACTGAAGTTCTAGATATCGGGCATTGGGTTCTCGTGCCATTTGGTCGAGCTGTGTTGGAAGGGATCGTGATCTCCCTGAGCCATCACCCTCCGGCTGGGATACAGAGGGACACACTCAAGGCTATTCGTTCACCGGTTATCGAGACAGAACAGGGGAAACTCCCATCCATTCTCTTTGAGCTGTCGCGGAAAATTGCGGAGTACTATGTGGTTCCTTGGGGTCAGTGTTTGCGGCTTATTGCCCCAGGGAAAGCTGCCGTTCGGTCACGATATGTTGTGACTGAACAGGGTCGAGTCGCCTTACAAATGGGGCACTGTCCTGATGCCTTACGACCAACTCTTTACAGAATCGCTCGCCGATCGACAGGACTTTTGTCCTCTACACTTCAGTCAGCTCGACAAGGCAAGAGCGCCTTGATTATCAAGACCCTCCTCGATCAGTCGTGGGTTACCGTCTTGCTAAACCAACGGACCGGCGTGGATGCGTTTAAGCAGGGTGACAAGCAGTCGCTGTACGAGCCTGTCCAGGGAACAGCAGAAGTCCAGAGCCCTTTTGCCATAGAGAAGCTCGAAACGGACCACCACTGGAACAGGCTGATTGCAGAATGCCTTCGAGCCAATCAAGCGAAAAAGATCGTGCTCCATGCACGATGGACTGATCGAATCAGTCGGCTCGCCGCCGCCATTCGCCAGGCCTATGACATGAACAAGTCTGTGGTAGTCATAACAGGAGAAGTCGCCAAGGCGATCTGGTTGAGACACATTCTGGCGACCATCACGAAGCTTCCGATCACCCTGCTCCACCCAACCTTGAGATCGAATCACCGGCCGAATCACGAGGGATCACCTGAGATTATTATAGGGACTCGTTCAGCGATCTTTACCCCAATCCACCCGGTCGGCCTGATATGGGTCGATGGCGAGGAGGATCCGGCACTCAAGGAGCAGCAAGAACCTCGATATCATGCACGAGAAGTCGCCTGGCTGAGAGCAGAACTCGAGCGAGCCCTTCTCGTATTAGGGACAAGTCATCCGACCCTTGAATCCAGGTTTGATGCAAATGCCGAAATTCACGCCATTGCCGAGGAAGAAGGGTATCAGCCAAAGACTGATCTCGTAGATCTTCGCAGAGAGCCCGGCGGATCCCTCCTCAGCCAGAAACTCGTTCAGTCCATCCGCCACGCACTCAACAACCGTGTCGGCATCGTGCTGTTCCTGAATCGAAAAGGCTATGCCGGCACATTGGTGTGTCGAGAGTGTGGCTGGGTCCCACGCTGTACGTCCTGTGCTATTCCACTTGCGTATTACCGGGACAGAGCGAGACTGATCTGCCGATATTGCCCTGTGACGAATGAGTTGCCGGATTGCTGCCCCCGTTGTCACTCCAGTCATCTCAATCCTCTTGGGGAAGGCACGGAAGGAGTGGAGGCCGACGTTCGTCGATTATTTCCTCATGCCAAGACTGCCCGGCTTGATAGCACGACGCTCCGCACCCGATCGACAAGTCATCGCTTATGGGAAGAGATCCGATCCGGCGCATGGGACATCGTGATCGGGACACAAGCGCTGTTCCAGCGCGAACCACTCCCACCCCAAGGACTCGTTGCAATTCTTCATGCAGATTCCGGCTTGCACATCTCGGACTTTCGTGCGGCCGAGCGCACCTACCACCTGATGGTTGAGGCGGCGAGTCTCGCGCGCCCGGCCTCCGCCGGGGGGCAACTCATCATCCAGACTCGCCTTCCCCAGCATCATGCCGTACAGGCCATCCTCACTGGCAATCCCCACCACTTCTATGATGAAGAGCTTTCAGCCCGTCGCCTCCTGAATTATCCACCAGCCTGTCGCTTGGCCGACCTGTGGATTATCGGCAATGATCTTCTCACCGTGGAACAGGCCTCCAAGCGATGGGTGGCTCACCTCGAAACCCTTGTGGGAAATCAGGAGCCTGTGGGGGTGCTAGGACCAATCCCTGTGACGAATAGACGGTCGCGAGATCGGTATCAGCATAGGATTCTTGTAAAAGGGACGAATCACCAGGTTCTGCGACATCGGATCCGCGATTCCGTTCAGAAACTGGAACACGAATACCGAACTACGCGGGTGAAATTTGTGGTTGATATCGACCCGGTTGAACTTGGGTGAGACTAGCGACTTTTAATGACAAACCTGAAGGTCTCGCGTCTCAGACAATTCCAATTCATTGATGCATGATCGAGATCTTTAGCCGGATTCCGCAGTTGCAATCACAAGGGAGTGATCGAGATCCCCTTTCAAGACTGGGAGATGATACAGCTTCAAGAGGGTCATGCCCGCGAAGCTTGTCCCCCGCATGTTTTAATCAGGGAGCGGGCATCCATAGCCCGGACGTTCTGGATTCCCGCTTGAAGCTTGCGGGAATGAGGAGAAGCTTAGTCAACTGCAGAATCCGGGATTAGGACAATTCGTCGTATAGCGGAACAATTAGTCCACAAGAAAGGTTTCACGCTTCATGAAATGAGGCCGCAAATTTATCCAACTGGTTCCAAGAGATGGAATAAAGATTGCGTCCACTAACATCTACGAAAGGGGTACATTGCGTATCTTGTCTTGCACTTGGTGTGAAAGTTAGCTCAAACAAAAAGGTCAGAAGATAGTTCCTCGCATCTCAGTACGTCGGAATCGACAACGTCTCCCCTAATCCGAGAACGAAAGAGACGGCAGGTGAAAGAACCACGACAAGATCTAAAGACGCTATGGGCAGCGGCGGGAGCAGGAACGAGAGGCCGAATGCCCTGTTCTCAAACGCGCCTGTGAAACATTGGTATGTGTCGGCTTCGACAAAAGCCGAGTGACCCTGACATTTGGACAGGAGGGACGACACGGCGAACACCATTCTCTAAGCAGCGAGGATGGGATGCCACGGCACTGTTGTTGTGAGCCGCAGCAGAGAAGTTCGGAACGGAAAGGGGAAGCACAAGAATTGTCGATGTTTAGCAAGAGACGTGTGAGACCTTCATGGGGATCCCTCTTTATGAACCGACTTGTAATGCTCGGTCTCCTGTGGTTCGTGATGCTGGATGTGTCTACCAAGAGTGTTGCGGCCACCCAGGGGGGATCGGAATCCGCACTGGCCGTGGTCAAGGAGACGCTTTCCGAGGTATTTGCCGTACTAGACAATCCGAAGCTGCACGAATCAGAAAAACGGCGGCGCATTGAAGACATTGTCGCGACCCGATTCGACTATCGAGAAATGTCCAAACGGACGCTGGCGTCGCATTGGGGTCGTCTGACCGAGCCAGAGCGAACGGAGTTTGTCCAGGCGTTCAAAATGTTTCTCTCCGACCGGTATGCGGGGAAAATTCGAGACTATGCGGGAGAAAAGGTCGAGTATCTGGGCGAGCGGTTGGAAGGTGACTATGCGGAGATCCGGACCAAACTGGTCTCCAGCAAGACCAACTATCCTCTTGATTATCGTCTGATCAAGAAAGACGGAAGATGGTCTGCCTACGACCTCATCGCCGATGGGGTGAGTCTGATACAAAATTACCGAAGCCAATTCGATCGAATCATTCGAGCTGACTCCTATGAAGAACTGGTCCGGCGAATGAAGACTCGTACCCTCGTTGTAGAAGAGCACGCCAAACGAGACAAATGAACCTCGCTTCAGCCTACCACGATCTGGCGAGGTACCTTGAAGACGATTCACTCAGCGTTCGCTCAGTCAGACTTAGGAAACATTCGGTTCATGTTCAAGTGTCTAGGCCCTCAGCTGGCACGGATAGACCAATCCCCATCCGCCTTCTGGTGATAGGACTGAATCCAGTAGGTCCTGGTGGCATCCAACCTGATACGAACGTGCCCTGTTCGACTCAAATGGTCGATCGCAAGAAAGACCTGATTCAATGTGATGTCCGGACAGAGATCCAGGATCTCCTCAAACGGACATTCTGTACCTAATTGGTCCAGTGTCGTGAGGATTCGATCACTTACGGTGGGCACCATACATCACCTCGCTTCTCGTGGTTGGACACATCTTTGGAAACCGCGGTTGTACCGTAGAAAAGAAAGGAGCCCAGTTAAACTAGGAAGTATCCGAGTCTTGTTATGCGCGAATACGCGCGGTCACCCTAACGTCACGCGCCACCAGCTGCGCACAGGTCTCCGTTCAATCACAAGCGGCATACACCTGACAGTGCGATATCAAGACGATCAGTACGAGGTCGAACGTTCAGTGGTTACTTTCACTATCCTTTGAAGCGTCGTCGTAGACTAGGGATCATCCGAGCTACGGAGGGGTTTCTTCCTTTGCTAAGAAGGGCATATGCATCTCGAAAACCCAAATTCGGATCCGGCTCCCAATCCGAGGCCACCTGATCCACCCTCTCCGCCTCCTCAACCGTCGGTTCCCGGTCCTGGACCATCGCCCCCAAATCCTCCGGATCGGCCTCCAATTCCCCAACTGTTCGCTTCTGGAAGAGGAAAACATTCTCCGGTGCCAAATCTATTGTGTTGGAATAGTTCCCTGTTCTGCCTTTGTAGGCATCAGATGCGGTTCAGATCGGTCATTCTGATGTCCGTGATCTTGTGGATGGCGACACCGGCCTTTTCGGCTGATACTCCTATTCCCTGCCGCTTCAAGGCAAACTCCGAATCTGTCGACATCCAGATTGTGGTGGGAGGGAAGGAATACTGGCGCGGCACGATTCAAAAAGATGCTACTCAGCCTGTGGCCATCCCTGCAGGGCCTTTTATCGTCCTATCGAAGGTGTACAACCCGAATTTGCGGACCGACGAAGTGGTGAGATCGGAGACGCACACCAGGGTCTGTCTGGAGCGCACGGCACTTTCTGTACCGCTCTTTGATAATCGGTGACTTCCTTAGCCTGAGTAGCATGAACCGCAATGAACCACACGTCACAAATGAGGTGTCCACATGAACATTCGAGATATGATGACAGCTAACCCTGCTTACTGCCTTGCTGATGACTCTGCCGTACAGGCGGCCCGTATTATGGTGGACAGGAAGGTGGGGATTGTTCCAGTGGTGGAATCCCCATCATGGCGTCGATTGCTCGGGGTCGTCACCGATCGAGACCTCTGTCTCAATATCATTGCGACCGACCGGCAACCGAGTGCGGTCAACGTGAGAGAATGCATGACCGCTCACATCATCGCCTGCCGTCCTGACGACGATGTCCAACGGGCGGCTGATCTCATGTCCGAACATCAAGTGCGCCGCATTCCGGTCATCGACCAAGAAGGCCTGCTTCAAGGGATGGTGTCCACGGCGGACTTGTGGCAACGCTCCGATGTGCCGCCTCAGATGACCCATCAGACTCTGAAGAAGGTCACGGAACCCACGGCGCACGCCAGTAAGCCGCGAGCCAAAACATCGAAGGCGGCATAACCGACGGAGCTGCAGGCGTGGCAATATATCCGTACTACCTCTTTTTGCCGCTCTGTCTGGTATTGATCGGCATGGGGCCGGTTGAACTGGCCACGCATGAAGGGACTCCATCGGAACAAAAACTGCACGCAATACGGTGACCGGCGTGCTGGAACGACTGGACCTCGATCATGGCAAAGGTGAACTGCGAACCGACCTCGGCAAGCCCATTTTCTTTGAGGTAGTGCACCCGGAATTCTTTCAGCAAGTGATGGTGGGTAAGCGCGTGACGATCGAGCTGGATGCGGAAGGTCGTGCGGTGAAGGTTATGGCTGTCCCACCTGCGGAACTGGAACAGCCGTAAGCCCGCATGACAAGACAGGCGGAGGAGCACGTGATGTCAGAACGAAAGCCGATACGACGAGCCAGGCAAAACGCCGCCGAGGGCAAACGGCCCAGCACGCAGGCCGGAGAATTCGTGCGAGAAGAGATGGAGCACATCCGCCAAGGCAAGCATAGGGCCAGATCTGCAAAGCAAGCGATCGCGATCGGCCTCTCAAAAGCGAGACGTGCCGGTGTGCCGTTGCCGCCACCCCAAAAAGGCAAGACCTCTGAAGCCACGAGAATCAAAGCTGCCTGGGACTATCAAAAAGGTCAAACAGGCCGCTCTCGAACCGGACCTTCCCGGCGATCGAGGGCAACATCAGCTGCGCTGAACCGTGAAGGCCGCGGTGCAGCCTCTCACCGTTCACTGGCACGGCAAGCCAAACGAACGGCCAGACGGCGCACGGGCTAAGGAAATATCTTCTGTGCAACGGCGAACAGGAACGAGTTGTCGCTTGTCACAGGTACAGAGCACCGCCTTTATTTAAGAATCAGTTGCTTTGAAATCGTCATACATTCTATGCCCAACAACCGTCGTCATCAGCACGGAGGTGATACGATGAACTCTCGCAAGCCATATTCGGTCAAGTCGTTCGATCTCCATGGACTCAATGGGATTTCCGATCGCACGCTAGAGGCGCATTTCAAACTGTATGAGGGTTATGTCAAGGAGACGAACCGACTCAGTGACGAAGTCCGAGAGTTCTTGATTGACGGCACGATCGATCACGAGGAAATGCCGGCCTATTCGGAACTCACTCGCCGTCTCGGCTTTGAATACAACGGCATGGTTTTGCACGAACTCTATTTCGCCAATTTGATCAAGGGCGGAGCAAAAGGACCATCCAGAGGCTCGGCCTTCCTCGAGGCGGTCACGGAGAGTTTCGGCAGTTACGAGTTATGGAAAACCGCTTTCATGAGTGTGGGGAACATGCGGGGGGTAGGATGGGCCATCTGCTATCAAGATCCTGCCACCGGCTCTGTATCCAATCATTGGGTGACACTCCATGAACACGGCAACGTGGCGGGATTTATCCCGCTCCTGGTCATGGATGTATGGGAACATGCCTATCTGCTGGATTATCGGCCGGCTGAGCGGAATCGCTACATCGACGCCTTTTTTGCCAACATCGATTGGAAGGCGGTCGACGTCCGCACCGCAGGCGCCATGGCTCATGTTGGAGGCAGTCATTGATGCTTCGAACGACGCCGAGGAGGAAAGTAAACCGGCGACAGAACAGCATCGTGCACGTCCGCTCATGACGTCCGCGCTGTTCAGCGGCACCGTTCATCAACTTTTGGCTCAGTCCATCGCACACGAGGCCGCGATTCCGCTGGGCTCTTGTGTGATTGAACGGTTCCCGGATGACGAACAACGTGTTGTGTTGAAAGATCTGGTTCGTCAACGACACGTGATCCTGGTGCCGCCATTTTCCATCTGAAGCCAAGAAGATGCGAAGGTGAGGAATCTTATGAAAGTTCTTTCCGGAGGGCAAGAACCTTGGTGCTCATCGTCGACGATCTCGATGCACCGGATGGGACATGTATCACTGGCTCGTATTGTGGATTTTGGGTGAATGCTGTGAATAGGCTAGCGAGACTTTTTCTGTTTGGCCGTTCGAACGATGGGTTGCATCGATACTGTGTTACCGGACAGGGGTTCTGCCAGCCTCCTGGCGCGACCAAACAGACCATACGCAAAAGAAAGCCAAAACACGGAGGAGAACAAGCCTAACACCACAGCCGAGAGGACGTTTCCCATTTCATTTTCCGGGATCGTCTCAGAAGCGCCTCTTAATTGAACCAGGAGTGTGACCGGCCAGGCAAAACTCTCCAAGCCAAGCAGGAGTGTGGACCAGGCCCAGATCTCGGTGATGGACTTGGCCTTGACCCAGAGGACGAGGGCCACGAGAAGCGTCCACCCACCGACCAGGGCCGGTGAATCGGTACCCCAGATGAGCCAGAATCCAACCGCAGCAACCAGTGTCCCGAGAAAGAGGTTGAGAAATATCATGTTCAAACTTATTCAGCTGAAGCCGTGGGAGTCTGACGGGTGTGTAAGCGGATGTCAATGCATCAAGGACAGAACGAACAGAGACAGAGTCTAGGCGGTGACTTCGGTGGCGACCGCTTCCAGCAGGGTCTTCACTTCAAATGGCTTTTGCAACGTCCGGCGGGCTCCAAGCATCTTTGCCACATCGAGGAAATTCAGCATCCCGATCATGTCGCTTCCTCCCGTCATCGCAATCACTCGGGAATTCGGGAATTCCTTCCGAAGGGCGAGAATACTTTCTAATCCATCCTGATCGGGCATTAAGACATCCATAATGACGAGATCGGCAGGTGTGGTTCGATACTGTTCAAGTCCCTCTTTCCCATTGCGGGCTTCTTCTACCTGATATCCTGCCAACTCCAGCGTTTCCCGGATCAACTGGCGCACTTGGTCTTCATCGTCAACGACGAGAACTGATGGCATCTGATACCTCGATTGACAAGGGGGGCCGTGGCTGAGCGGTCTTGGGTACGAGGAAAGTAGATGTCTGAAACGAGCGCGACCGCGCCAAGGCCCGGCGAATCATGTGCGCCAGCTCACCCAATGTGAGAGGCTTGAGAGCAAATGCCGTGATGCCTTCCAAACAGGCCTCGTCCTGCGAAAGTATGTGGTCAGATCCGCTACAGAGGATAACGGGAAGTTCAGGCCTGAGCCGCTGGCATTCGCGCGCGAGCACATCACCACTCATGCCCGGCATCGTTTGATCAGTAATCAACAGATCGAACTGCTGAGGCGCGACCTGAAACGCGTTCCAAGCTTCGGCGGCACTGTGACGCCCGACTGCATAATAGCCGAGCGCTCCCAGCATCTCCGCTCCACAGCGAACAAGAGACGCTTCATCATCGACGAATAAAATACACTCATGGCCCCGGGGGAGCGGTTCATCGCTCTCAGTGGGAGAAGAATGGCGAGCAGGGAGCGAAGGGAGATAGGCAGACACCGTCGTACCCTCGCCAACCTGGCTTTCGACGGAGAGGATCCCGCCGTGTGCCGTGACAATCCCATGGGCGACGGACAGACCCATCCCTCGCCCTTCTCCAGTAGGCTTGGTCGTAAAAAACGGGTCGAATATTCGGCTCGCTATGTCTGGTTCTATGCCTTCGCCCGTATCCCGAACGATCAAACAGGCATAGCATCCAGCTGCGAGTCTGCCGCCCGGTGTGATCTGATCGGTGGACAATTCTTTGTTCTGAAGCTGAATATCCAGGACTCCCCCGGTTTTCCGCATCGCGTGCAGCGCATGTTCGACCAAATTCAAGATCATCTGATGCATTTGTGTGGTATTGGCCAAGATCGGGCCGGTGGATTTGTCGATCAGTTCCCTGAGTTCGATCCACAATGGGATCGTTGGCCGCAGTAACTTCAGAGATTCTTTGAGCAGCGAATGGAGCGACAATGGGCAACGAACGTGGTCACTCTGACGACTGAACGTCAATAACTGATGCACTAACTCCCTGGACTTTCGTCCCGCCGCGATGACCTGGCTGACATGACGAGACGCCTTGCAGTCTGCGGGGATCAGTGGGAGGGCTAACTCACTGAAACCGAGAACAGCCGTGAGACTATTGTTAAATTCATGAGCGATGCCACCCGTAAAGGTCCCAATGGCCTTCAGTTTTGAAGCTTGACCTTGTTGGGCCTCCACCTGTTTACGATCCGTCACATCAACCACCGTTCCGATCGTCCTAATCGGTTGTCGAACCGCGCCTTCCCCATCAAACAGCGTCAAGGAGCGAACATGGATGTGTCGGATAGATCCATCCGACCGAAGGATACGATGCTCCACTTCAAAAATCCCGTCACCGGACGGGGCATGAGCGCGTCGGACCGAGGAGACGATCCTGTCGCGATCGTCCGAATGCACAAGTGCATGATAGCGTGCCAACGTCGCTGGCTCTTCCATTCCAATGCCGTAGATACTCCGTAGGATCGGTGACCAGTATAGGGTATCGGTGTGATGGTCATGCTCAAACATCCCAACTTGCCCCGCCTGCGCAACCAGGTCAATCCGTTGTTCGCTCTCACGAAGCGCCTGTTCGGTTTGCCGGCTGGCAGCCCTATCACTCACGTGCATCAGGAGTGAGACCCCGGATGGTAGCTGGATCGGGATGACATCGAGCTCAACGGGAAAGGTGGAACCGTCTTTTCGTAGACCATAGAGCGTTCGACTTGCCGCCATGCGGCGAGGATCTGGTTTTGAAAAAACAGGAGCAGGATCTTCATGCTGCTTCATATCGGACCATGTCGGGAGCAATGATTCAACTCGCTGGCCAAGTAGTTCGTCCCGGACATAGCCGAACATCCGTTCGATGTGTTGGTTGGCGAGTGTAATGGTGTCATCTTGACGAAGGATCAGTACTCCGTTGGATACTGATTCCACCACCGCCAGCAATTGACGATCGCGCTCATACACCAGTCCCTCAATACACGCAGAGTCCGTGACGTCCTGAACGGTTCCAATCATTCGGGGCATGCTGTTTAGGGGGTCCGACACAACGTGCGCTCTGCATCGGACAAACCGAATATCGCCGCCAGGTTGAATGATGCGACATTCCACATCGAAGGAGCTCTTCATTGTCAGGGTGTGTTCGATGGCACGCAGAACCGATTCGGCATCCTCCGGATGGAGCGCACGTTTAAACGTGTCGTAGGTCGGCATGATCGATCCGGGTTCGTACCCAAAGATACGATACTGTTCATCTGACCAGATCGCCATTCCATTGTTCACCTCCCACTCAAACGTACCTGGGGGGGTGAATTTCCAGGCAGAAGAACGTTGTTCTGAATCGAGGCTGACTTCGGACCCACGTCGTTGTCGAGTAGAGACATTGGTAAAACACAGAAGAGAAGAAATGCGTCCTTCCCAAATTAGAGAGGTAATGGTGCCTTCTACATCGAGTGTGTGCCCGTCTATACTCAGAAAGTGCGCTTCGAGCTTCGCCGGTGGATGACTGGTTACCTGTGTCTGAACTGTACCCAGCCGAACGCGTTCCTGTGAATCAGGATGCATGATGACGAGATACGGCTTCCCGACAAGTTGATCCCGTGATATGGCCCCGAGTATTCTCAGGCCCGCGTTATTCACATGGGCAATCTCCTTGTTGGTGATCACGATCATTCCCTCTGTGGAGAGGTCAGAAAGGAGCACCGCCGAATCGTGCGCCCGCTGAACATGTTCTTCGATCTGCCTGCAGCCCGACACATCAGTCATGACCCAAATCATGGCTGTCAGATCGCCGGCGCGATTGGTCACCGGCGATAACGTCACCTCATTCCAAAAAGCCGTGCCATTCTTGCGGTAATGGCGCAGACAGACACGGCAGGCTCGCCCGTCTTCGAGAGCCATGGCCAACTTCTCAATTGCGCCTCGCTCTGTCTCCAGACCGGTCAGCATCATCATGGTTTGCCCAATCACGTCAACGTCGTGATAGCCGGTCAGCGCTCTGAATTCCGGGTTTACATACACGATGGCATGGCCTGAACTGGTTGCGTCCGTCACCATGACAGCACTATTCGTCGCGGCGATAATTTTCGACTTGAATACGCACTCGCGGCGCTGCACAATCATCCACCAAAATGTGAAACTGCAGAGCAGGAGTAATCCAAAGAGAAGACCAGTGGTCATACGTCATAACCTCCCGGCAGATGATGTGAGAGGCGCAGCTCAGACCAACAATCCACGAGAGCGAGTGAAACCGTAGGCAATAGAAAAGATGTCCGCGAAGGGGATCGATCGATGACCGTCCGGTCTTCCAAAAAGTGGCACCCTTAATGGGGGTTCAAACAACGTTGTTATGAACACGAACTGAACGATGGTATCATACTGAAATTCTGATGGAATTTACACATGTGGCAACTAGAACAATGACGGAATTTTGACCCTATACACCATAGAGCCAAATGCCATCGCTTATCCTTGCCGCTTGACAAAAAAGGCCGCAGCCTGCGCGCGTCGGGTAATGCGTAGTTTCTGAAATACATTGGCCAAATAGTTCTTTACCGTTTTGTCGCTTAGCCCAAGCGCAACAGCGATTTCCTTATTGGTCTTGCCTTCCGCGACAAGCGCCACGACACGCTCCTCCTGGGAAGACAGCTGATCCGTGCCCGGCACGGTCGGAACCTGGTGAAGTCCCCGTAACCACTGCAAAGCCCGTTCAGTCACCGTGGAGTCCAAAATCGATTGCCCTTTTGCCACGGAATGGAGGGCCTCCAACAATGCCGATGAGTCAATTTCCTTCAAGACATAGCCATGGGCTCCGGCAAGGACCGCGGCGAGCACTGAATCATCATCGGCATACGAGGTCAGAAAAATGACGCGAGTCTCCGGTCTGGAGGAAAGAATCTCTCGGCAGGCATTCACACCCGATCCATCGGGAAGACGGACATCCATCAAAACCACATCTGGTTTCAATCTCTGCGCTTGTTCAATGGCGTCGGCCATCGTGCCGGCTTCGCCGACAACCGTCACGCCCTGGGCCTGACCAAGCACCGTCCGTAACCCAACGCGGATGACTTCATGATCGTCGACGAGCAAGACTCGAATTACCGGTATCTTAGTTGGGGTCATAGGTCGTATCCTTTGGAAGATCGAGCAGAATCCTCGTCCCACCACCAGGCTCTGCTCGTAGAGTGAGCAATCCACGGACTTTTTGCGCTCGTGCGGCCATATTATCGAGCCCATGGCCAAGACCATGGGTCGAATCTTGAGCAAATCCAACGCCGTCATCCGTAATCGATAAGCGAACTGACCGCCTTAGCTGAACGAACGACACCGTAATATGTGTGGCATGGCTGTGGCGAAGCGCATTGCTGAGGCCCTCCCGCACGATGTTGATGATGTGCAGGGCCTGGTCGGTCGATATATGACGCGCGGCCGTCTCGTCGATCCGTACCCGGCATTTGGCCGAAGAAGCACTGGACATCGTCTGGATCATCGACCGCAGGGCGGTTGAAAAATCGCTGCCCTGCATGACGTGCGATTCGAGCCCAGCGATGAAATTCCTGACCTCCGCCATCACATGGTTGAGTTGGCCGATCTCTTGATTGAGCGCCGTCAGCAACTTCTTCCCATCCTTTCCGTGCTGTTGAGCGATCAGCGGTTTACACCCCTCCAACCCCAACCCCACCGCATACAGGGCCTGGAGAATGCCGTCGTGGAGATCTTGGCTGATCCGTTCTCGTTCTTGAAGCGCTGCGCTCAGATCGCGCTCGCGTTGGAGGAGGATTTCTTCCATTCGCTTGCGTTCCGTAATATCGGTGGCCGCACCCAGGACCATCATCGCTTGTCCCTGATCATCAAGAATCGGTCTCTTGACGGTCTGTAGCCAGCGTATCTGTCCTCGTGAATCCGTGATGAGTTCCTCAGGAATGAACCGTTCCTGCAGAGATTCCATGACTTCCAGATCTTTCTGCCGAAAGAACTCGACCTCTTCGGCATTGGCATTAAAATCAGCATCGGTCTTCCCGATCAACTCCTCGACCGTGGATCCATAGCACTCGGCGACTGCCTCGTTCACAAGCGTAAATCGGCCCTCTCGATCCTTGGCAAAAATGAAGTCGGGATTCGTATCAATGACCTGACGTAAGAAAGTATGCGACTTTCGTAACTCGGCTTCGGCTCGCTTGCGTTCGGTGATATCGTCACCGACTGCCACAACACACTGCCGGCCATTCAGCACGATCAACTCCGATGATACCAGACACTGGCGGGCCTCCCCGCTCTTGCTCCGGAGTTGGACCTCCATATTGCGGACCGACCCTTGATGCTTCAACAGGTCAAGATACCGAGCCCGTTCGTCAAGATCGTACCAGAGACCGATCTCGACCATCGTTTTCCCCGCAACTTCCTCTTTGCAATAGCCGAACAACTGATAGGCGGCCTCGTTGGCATCGACCAACCGACCAGAATCTAGCTCGCTGATGACGACCGGATGGGGACTGGCTTGGAACGCCTTTGCAAAACGCTCTTCGCTGATGCGCAAAGCTTCCTCAGCCTGCATACGATCAGAGATGTCTTCGTTCAGGACGACGGCGCCCACCACCGTTCCATCATCATCCCGCACCGGAACGGCCGAGTTCAGGATCGTTTTCTTCCCCTCTTCTCCACAGTCGAACTCGAATATCTCCTTGAGGGATGACTCACCGTGGACAAGGACTCGGCTCAACGCCCATCGGTGCGGTCCCGTGGTCTGTTCGGTGGTCTCTCTCCATATCTGTTCGCCGGCAACCCATTCGACGGCTCTGGCGCCTGCCCAGATTCTTTGTGACGCAGGATTACTCAGAATGGGTTTGCCGTTTCGATCTGTAAACCAGACCCCGATGGGCAAAGCGTCCAAGACCGTTCGTAAGTCACGTTCACTCCGCTGAAGTGCTTCCACGGCCCGCTTTCTTTCAGTAATGTCATTCCCGACGGTAATCAAGCACAGTGTCCCATTGAGTTCGACGACATCGGACGACACTAGAAGATGACGGACCTCGCCGAGTTTCGTTTTCACGCTCATCTCAAGGTTGTGGATAGGCGCCCCTGCGTTCAATCGCTCGAGGAACCGCGCTCGATCCTCGGGATTGGGCCACATACCCAGCAGGACCGTTGTGTTACCAATCACTTCTTCACGGCACAATCCGAACAGCTGCAAACAGGCGTCGTTGACTTCGATGCAGCGCCCCGTCTCCAGTTCGGTAATTCCAATCGGATGGGGGCTCGTTCGAAAGGCCGTCGCGAACCGTTCCTCGCTCTCACGCAGCGCTTCCTCTGCCTGTTTCCGCTCGGTAATATCGCGCATGAAACAATGATGACCAAAAGCCCCATTGACTGAAGGCTTATCCCTTACCATCAACACCTGTTGAAAGAAGACGGAGCCATCTTTTCGCACGGCTCGACACTCGAACTCGGCTTTTCCCACACTCCTTAGGAGCTCATAGGCAGCACGAGCGATAGGCAGGTCATCTGGATGGACGCTAGGCTCCCATGCACAGCCGAGCAACTCGGAAGGTTCATACCCCAGCATCACGGCATAGTGCTGGTTCACCTCACGATAGAGGCCATCTGTGCCAATTCGGGAAATACCCGGCGTTGCCTGGGCTAAGGCCAGATTTATCTCACGAACTCGGTCTTCGACCTGCTTGCGCTCGGTGATATCGGAAAATATTCCAAGAATAGCGGGCTTCCCGCTCCACGTGATCCGTGCAGCTTCGACCTGAACGGGAATCGCAGTTCCATCGAGTTTCAGATAGATTCGTTCCGCGCGGTGAACCGACACCCCTCCGCTGAGAAGCCGCTTCACGTTCTCACGAACCTCGTCATGATAGTCTGGGTGGATGAAGTCGAATGTCGGACGGTCGAGAATCTCCCGGGGATCCTTGGCTCCCAGAAGTATAGCGCCCATTTGATTGATGTAGACCGTTCGTTCGTCACAGAAGACGAACACTCCGGAAGGCAACAGTTCCACCAGCGCCCGGTAGTGCTCTTCGCTCTCCCGTGAGACCTGCTCCATCCGCTTACGGTCCGTCACATCGGTATGGGACCCAAGGAGACGAATCTGTCGCCCATCAGCTTCGGTGACAAACGAGGCCCGGGCTTCGATCCACCGGTAGGTGCCTTCTTTGTGCTTCAGCCTGAATTCCTGTCGATAGTCCCCGTCGGGTTTCGTAAGGTACGCCTGGGTGTATGCCAGCGCTCCATCGTGATCATTGGGATGCAGCAGCATTTTCCATGTTTCGAAGGAATCGGGGAGTTCTGTCTCGCCATACCCCAGCTGTCTTTTCCATTCCCTGGAGAAAACCACCTCATTCGTTTCCGTGTTCCAGTCCCACAGTCCTGTACCCGAGGCCTGTAGCGCTTGTCGGAGTTTTTCTTGTGATGATCGGAGCATGACCTCCGCGCGCTTGCGCTCAGTGATGTCGCGCGAGTTGACGATTACGCACCGGCGGCCATCCGGATCCACGATGGACCGACCAATTCCTTCAAATCTCAGCCAAGAGCCGTCTTTATGGTGGAACCGAAACTCGGCAATTTGAGGAGTATCAGGCTTCTGGATAAGCAATTGAAACTTTTTGAGGACACCTGGCAGGTCTTCCGGGTGAAGAAGCTCAAACGCGATACGGCCGTTGAGTTCATGCTGTGCATACCCCAGCAATCGCTCAAAGGATGGGCTTTCAAACCGAATGGTGCCGTCCAGCTCCAGAATGGTGATCGCATCCGACGAGTGCTCGATGAGCGTACGATAGTGCGCCTCACGTTGTTGTAAGGCCGACTCTTTCCGTTTACGGTCGGTAATATCCAGCGCGGTGCCAAGCATCCGAATCGGCAAGCCGTTAGTGTCCCGTAAGACTTCGCCACGGCAATGGATCGTCCGCACTTCGCCATTGGAGCGCACGATTCGACACTCCAAGTCATAGGGCGCCTTCCCGGCCAAGGTGTCATTGATAGAAGCCAACACCCGGTCATGGTCGTTCGGAAGAATTACCGACAAGAACACATCGAATGTGATAATCAGCGACTTGGGTTCATACCCGAAAAGTCGATACATCTCGTCAGACCAGTCGACCCGGCCGCTTGGGATCTCCCAATCCCAACTGCCAAGATGAGCCAGCGCTTGCGCGACATGGAGGTGGCGAGTCTGCTCATGCAGTGCGCGGTCGCGCTCTGCGAGCTCACGTGCCAAGCCTGCAACCTGACTGCGCAGCTGGTCCAACTCAGGAAGATGACCGGCACTGCTCATAGGAAAGTCCTTGACACCTTCGGTGAATATAATTTGACCGAACTAGTTCGGCTACCGAATATCCATAATATGCGTTGACTCGGCAACTAGGTCCCTACTGATCGAGAGAGTGTTAGTATTCAACATAAACGGAGATCGATGCCCAACTAGACATCTAGTGTCTTACTCGGACAAACGAAAGTCTAGATCCAAATGGCCCAAGGTATTGAGAAGATGAGCGGTAGGAAACACAGGGATAATTGGTGCCGAAGGCGGGACTTGAACCCGCACGGCTTGCGCCACACGCCCCTCAA
>CAZOHW010000012.1:0-26334 GCA_964579525.1 uncultured Nitrospira sp.
TTCAAGCAGAAGACGGCATACGAGGTGCTCAGGAGTCTCGTGGGCTCGGAGATGTTGATAAGAGACAGGGCTCGAATATCGCGCCGTCTCTTCCACGCCGCGGAATCCCGGTGAGTATTTTGCGTCGAGTAGTTCAATAGAGATCTTCCTGCATGCGCAGGAAGAGCAGCATGTACGGGCCCGAGCCATCCGTTTGTTACTGGAGGATGGTGTGGTGAAAGAGGTGATCTCCGCCTCAGACAGACAACCGCTGCCCTTTGTCGCTCTTGAACCGGTCTTAATCAGCGGGGTACGTGCCGGTTCCCGACAGGTGAGGGAATGGGTTTCCTTGGAACGGATCCCTCAGACGTTGATCGATACGCTCCTGGCGGTTGAAGATAGACGGTTTTATTCTCATATCGGAGTTGATCCCCTCGCTATTGGCCGTGCGTTCTGGGTCAATCTGACTCGGGGGGCCGTGGTCCAAGGGGGAAGCACACTGACTCAGCAATTGGCGAAGAATCTGTTCTATTCGCCGCAGCGAACCATGTGGCGAAAGGTGCGGGAATTTGCCGCTGCGCTGGCGCTTGAATTTAAATATCGCAAGGAAGAGATTCTTGAGAGCTATCTGAACGAAATCTATCTCGGTCAGGCAGGGGTAGTGTCGATCTATGGGGTTGGAGAAGCCGCGCATCGCTACTTTGGTAAGAACCTCGATGAACTGACGATCGATGAGACGGCCTTGATCGTGGGCTTGATCAAAGGGCCGAATACCTATTCACCCCTTAAAAATCCTGAGCAGGCCATGGCACGCCGCAATATTGTGCTCCAACGATTACGAGCGGAGGGGCTTCTGACGGAGGAGACCTTGGCGAATCTGGCGACTCGCCCGGTCAAAGTAGCAATCGCATACGACGTGCTGACGGATGCCCCCTATTTCGTCGATTATTTGCTTCGAGAGGTTGAAGGGGGAGTGGGTGGTGATACACCTGAGGGCACTCGGATTTATTCCACGTTGGATCCGAGGGTTCAGCAGATCGCGACACAGGTCTTGCAGCAAGGCCTGGCCAAGTTGGAGAAGGCTCATCCTTCGCTGGCCGAGGCTGAGTCTCCGCTTCAAGGAGCGGCGGTCGTGCTGAATGTCAAGAATGGCCACGTGCTCGGGATGGTCGGAGGACGCAATTATCGGGTAAGCCAGTTTAATCGCGCGGTGCAGGCCCATCGGTCGGCGGGATCCCTCTTCAAACCCTTCGTCTATTTAGCGGGGTTTGAGGCAGCACGGGATCAAGGGGGGACGGGACTGACGCCGGCGACACTGTTAACTGATGAACCAGTCACCTTAGAGTCGGGGACCGGGCCCTGGTCGCCGCAGAATTTTGATAAACAGTACCGAGGTTCGGTCACGGTCCGCTCCGCACTTGAGCAGTCCTTGAATGTGCCTGCCGTTCGCGTCGCGCACCAGACCGGTCTTGCCGCGCTCCTCAAAACGTTACGAGGCTTCGGTATTGCCACGCCGCTGGCGGAGAATTTATCCACCGCGCTAGGAAGCTCCGCTGTGTCGTTGCTGGATATTACGGCAGCCTATGCGGGATTGGCCAATAGCGGCGTCATGCTGCGCCCTGTCTCATTGTCCCATAGTACCCGCGATTCCGGCGAGGCGCTGTGGGCTCCTCCTCTCGATCGGCATCAGGCGGCTACCCCTCAAGCGGCATTTCTTGTGACGTCTCTGTTGAAAGGTGTGGTGAGCCGCGGCACGGGGGTGAAGGCCAAAGCGTTTGGAGTACGAGGTCCTGTGGCAGGAAAGACCGGAACGACGGATGGCTATCGTGACGCGTGGTTTATCGGCTATACGTCGGACATGGCGATTGGTGTGTGGGTCGGCTTTGACGATGAGCGACCGCTCCAACTGACCGGCGCGCAAGCCGCGCTCCCGATTTGGAGCGAAATGGCGGTTCGTCTTATTCCTCGGGATCAACCGGACTTTGACGTGCCGCTCGGAGTGGTGCAGCGGAAAATCGATCCTAAGACTGGTCAACTGGCGACGTCGCAATGTCCTGAACAGGTCCAAGAGTTTTTCATCACTGGTACGGAGCCGACGACCTACTGCGAAATCCATGGCGGTGGGATGTGGGAACGGTTAAAACAGACCTTCGGTTTCTCGTCGTAGCTGCCGCCAGAGCGGCGCAGATTGTCGGATTCTACAAACTACTAGGTGTATGCCCGCTCCTCAGGTACCCTTGAGGGAGATTGATCTGTATAGAGGAGCGCCCATGAAAAAGTCAGGATACGTCGACGACGGCAATATCACGTTGCTCGCCAAGGGAGTCGAACTGAAGGGTGAGATCAAGGTGGAAGGCACCGTGCGGATCGATGGGAAATTAGAAGGGGATGTCCATACCAAGGGCGAGGTCATTGTCGGAGAAGATGGGGTCGTCAAAGGCGCCATCTATGCTGATTCGCTCATCAGCAGCGGGCGCATCAAGGCCACGGTGACGGCCACGGGGAAAGTTCAACTGCTCAAAACAGCGATCCTTATCGGCGAAGTGCATTGCCCCATGATGCTGATGGAAGAAGGGGCCAAGTTTCAGGGAGTGAGCGATATGGGTGTGACATCCTGGCCTGAAGAGGCCACGCGCTATCCCAATAATGTTCGCGACATGAATGTCCATCGTGTGAAACCTGTGGCACTCATCGGTCGAGAAGTCGACTTATAACCGGTCCCCTGCTTCAGTGTCCCTGGTCCACTCTAAGTCCGGTTCTCTCATCCATCTCCTGGAGATCCTCTCCCATCCGTGACAGATGCCGCTGGATCTGTTATGTACTCGAGGTAGTGTCCTAACACGCCGGCAACCGTCATGACTCGACAGCAGATCTTTTCAGTGGTGTTTTTTTCTCTCCTGGTCTTGCTGCTCTACCAAATCGGGCTCATGTTCAAACCCTTCGTGTTTTCCGCCTTATGGGCCGGCCTGTTGGCCCACTGGGCTTTTCCTCTGCATCTGTGGCTCAGGAGAGTGCTCGGGGGGATGGACGCCTTGGCTGCCGCCGTGCTGACCCTTGGAGCGTTGGGAGTGGTTGTTGTTCCACTCGTCGCGATGGGGGTGATGCTGGTGCGCGAGGCGGGGGCCGCGGAACAGGAAATCCGCGCATGGATTTCAGCCGGAGGTTTGCAACGGCTGCCGGACCAAGTGGCTGCGATTCCATTCATCGGCGGTTGGTTGAAGACGACGGTGTCCGGCGGCAGCACGCCGGGACTGTCTTTGGAACAGTCGTTAGTGACCGGCGTGAAGGAACTGAGTCAATTTCTCGTCGGTGGGATGGGCGGGTTGCTGAAAGACACCTTCGCGTTCGTGATGAATTTTTTCATCATGTTGTTGGTGCTGTTTTTTCTTTTCAAAGATGGCCAACAATGGCTTGCGGTCCTCTACGATTTGATTCCGATGGAAGAATCACACAAGTCAAAAATCCTGGCACGATTGGATCAGACGATTCGGGCGGTCGTCAAGGGAATGCTGGTGACGGCGATCGTCCAAGGCATCTTGGCCGGGGCGGCCTATCTCACGCTCGATGTGCCGTTTCCAATCGGGCTTATGGCATTGACGATCGTCTTGGCTCCGATTCCATTTGGTGGAACGGGACTGGTGTGGGGACCGGTGGCACTGTACTTCTTCTGGATGGGCGCAATGGGAAAAGCGTTGGCCATGTTGGCCTGGGGTATCGGCGTCGTGTCGATGGTTGATCAATTTTTTCGGCCGTGGTTGATCGGCCAAGATGTGCAAATCCCGGTGTTGTTCCTTGTCCTGAGCGTCTTGGGTGGATTGGCCCTGTATGGAATCCTGGGGATCTTCATCGGACCAATCATGGTCAGCTTACTGATGACCGCGGTACAGATTTATCGAGAGGAATATCATCTTCAGCCGTCGGTGACCCCTGTGAATCCTCCAGCGTTCCCTTAATCCGCATTATTCATCACTCTTCTTCTGCAATCGCGGATTCGCTGCTGTGACAAGCCTGGCCCAGTCATGAATCATGTGGGCTAGAGTTTTGCTATGAGGAATGCGAGGGTTGTGGCTCGGAACGTGAGGCTTGAGCAGTCCGTGAGACTCCTGTCTGAGATGGTGGCGCGTTGATCGGCAGGGTGACGACACAGGTCGTGCCTTGTCCTTCGATACTTTCAATACGGATATCGCCGCCGAACTTTCTGATGATGCGCCTTGCCACCGTAAGGCCGAGGCCAGACCCTTCTCCCTGTCCCTTCGTCGTAAAAAACGGGTCGAAGACCTTCAGTAGATGCAGTTTGGAGATTCCTGGTCCGGAATCGGCGATGGTCGCGGTGACAGCGTGGTCCGATTGGCTTGTGGCTAACCGGAGTGTGCCGGTGCCTTTCATGGCTTGGGCGGCATTCATCAGAAGATTCGTCAGTGCTTGTCGGAGTTGATCTGGGAAGACTACCACGGCGGCCTTACTCCCATAAGTTTTGTGAACCACGATGTGGTTCATGTCCACACTGGCTTGTGCCGTGGCTAGGGCTTGATCCAGCATCTGCTCGATATATACCAGTGCTGGTTTGTCTGAAGCTTCGCGGTTGGCCACGCCGGTAAAATCCCGAATAATCGTCGCCATGCGACGGCCATGAGCCACAATGTCCCTGGCGCACGTCTTGATCTGCTCGGGGTCCTGCTCATCTTGAATGACTTCCCCGAGCCCGATGATACCGAACAAAGGATTGTTGAGCTCATGACCAATGCCTGCCGTGAGCACGCCAAGACTTCCTGACTTTTCCGCCTGGACCAGCTGGTCTTGCAGTCGGCTCTCATCTGTAGTGTCTCGAAGCACCAGTCCAATACTATCTTTTTCTCCTGGTCGCGCTGGTAATCGGAACCACTGGTATTGATAGATGCGGGACCCGATGTGGAGCTCAGGACGGGGACTGGTTGATTCACGCTCGGCACAAGGCATCAGTGGGTCTCTCGGTTCCAGCTCCCGATCGAGACCTGCAGTGGCACTTGGTGCCGCTGCATTGCTGTGAAACTCGGCTTGCAGCTGTTTCTGGACGGCCGGGTCGAGGGAAAGCATCGTAAAGAGTGACGCTCCCGACATCGACTCCTGGATCTTGAAGGTTGTTCGGGCTGCATGGTTGATGTACCGAACAACGTCGTGGGTATCGATCAGGAGAATTGGGGTAGGCACTGCATCGAGGATCTGATCCGTCGACCGTTGGAGGACTTGGACTTCCTGGGTCTTCAACTCAACCTGATCAGTCAATCCGGCGAATGCGGCGTTCAGCTGACTGTTCATGCGATTAAACTCCTCTGCCAGGTCCTCCAATTCGTCACCGGTATGGATCTGAATCGGTGTCCGCAAGTCGCCTCGTCCGATCGCCTGTGCAGCCAGTTGTAGTTGTCGAACCGGTGTCACGATGCGGCCTGCGGCGAGATACCCGAGTGAGGCCAGGAGGACGAGGGCGACCGCTCCGAATACGGTGACCCAGGTAAACAAATGTTGAATCGGCGCGAAGAGTTCGTCGGAGGATTGCCAGACGAAGGTATGCCACGATCCGTGATCAAGTGAGCCGTTGGTCACTCGGCTGGTCTCTGGGAGCGGAGCGAAGCCGATTACGGAGGTGGCTTGTCCACCATGGCCGTCGCTCGAGACTTGTACCCAGCCGGGATGCTGCGGTGTGATGAGCGGGATGATACTTGGGTCGGACAACGGGACGCCGGTCGGAAGAAGCGGACAACTGATGACGATGCCGCTGCTGTTGATCAACATGACGTGACCGGTTTTTCCGAATCGAATGGCGTGAGTCGATGGAGAAAAAAATTCCTTGGCATCAATCACGCGGTGCAGGACGCCGTTGACTTCATACCGCAGACGGTCCATGACGGGGAGTGAAATGGTAAACACATAGGCGTTTACCAGATCGTCGAAATGGATATCTTCGATATAGAGTCTGCCCACCCCCTTGTTGAAGGTTCCTTGCCACCACTGGGTTTCTTGGTGGCGAAATGCGGGATGGTCGGTCATGCTCGCGACAAGTCGGCCCTGTCCATCGGTCAAGAACAGCATCTTCGTCGAGGAGCGAACCACGTGAGGGAGCAGCTGCCCTGGCGCGCTATGGATGTCCGTAAAGTATTCATGGAGTAAGGTGCTGAATGGGTTTTCGAGGACAGACTTGAGGGCGGCCGGCTCTCTAGCGGTCCAATGCCGCTCCAGGTCTGAGAATGCCGTGGCCGGATGTTTGGCATCGTCCCGTGCATCCCGCCGGCGTTCCAGTTCCTGGATCAACAGCGGATCATTCGCAATGCGTGCCGTGTGGGCAATTTCTTCAGCGAGGAGCAGGTCAAGCTTACGGGCAGCTTCAGTTGCCAAGGCTTCAAAGCTTTCTCCGCTGACCTCACGGATTTCTTGAGACCCTTGCCAGAAGGCCATTCCCAGTCCGATGACGAGCGGGATAAGCCCAACAAGCAGCATGGAGACGATGACCTTTGCTTTAAGTCCCCACCTCGTGCTGGGCGGAGATGCGGCTGAACCCTCCGTCATGACCGAACACTCCTTCCCTTGGCGTCCGATTCATCGTGAATGGTGAGTGTGAACGTTGAGCCTTGGCCGAGCTGACTGTCGACCGTGATGGAGCCATTCATGCGGCGGATGACGTTCTGGATATTGTACAAACCCAGTCCCGTTCCCTTTCCCGGTGGCTTCGTGGTGAAGAACGGTTCAAAGATTCGGCCGAGGAGCTCCGGAGCAATGCCGCAGCCGGTGTCCGAGACATGTATCTGTGTGGTGCCGGCAACAGCGGAGGTTTCCAGGGTCAAGACACCGTGATGTTCCATGGCCTGGACTGCGTTGGTGATAAGGTTCACGAAGACATGGAGCAGCTCATCGGGATTTCCTTTCACGACCACGTCAGGCTGGTAGCGCTTGCGAATGTCGATGTCCTGCAGAGCTACGGCATAGCGGGCGATCTTGAGGGCTTCATCCAGTTTCCCATTCACGGCCACGAGACAATCTTGCCGCAATGAGGTGCGGCGTGAGTAGGATGTGAGATCCCGACAGATGGCCGTGGTGCGCTTGACGGCATCGATAATGTCGAGTGCCTGGGCATGCACCGCCTCGAGGTCTCTTTCGTCAACCAGATTTTCTGCCAATCCGAGAATCAGTTGGAGCGGATTATTGATGTCGTGGGCGATCCCTGCGGCAAATGAGCCAATGCCCGCGAGCTTCTCGGCATGGAGCAACTCAGTTTGCAAAGCTGATTCGTGCTGCACCAGAGTCCAGAGCAGTCTCGAAACCAGCCCACTGATGATGTCGGCTTCGGCCGGCAGGTGTTCGCGAAGCAGAGGCCTTACGGTGGGATCGCCCGTCACGTCCATCACAAGACTGACCTCGTGATGTTCAATCAGATCGATGATGCGATGATAGATCGGGATGTTGAGCCCTTGAGCCCGTCGGAGTCCTGGTGCCGCGGGATCCTTGTCGGCTATGCCGACGATCTCAACTGTCTCGATCTGGTGGAGCACCTCAAGGAGTGCCGTTCCCCCACGGCCCGCCCCAACGATGGCGACTTTTATCGGAGATGGGGCGGGCGTAGGGACAGCCTGTGCAGTCTTCTTGAGCTGCAGCGGAGTCTGTGGTGAAGACGTCGTCGCCATGCCGCCTCCCTGTGTGATCGTTCAGTCCGTCAGAGATGGGCCAATTCGCGCTGCTCCATCGCACGAGCGACCGAAGCCTTCAGTTTCTCGCCTTCCACCGGTTTCACCAGATAGTCTACGACTCCCTGCCTCAGGAGCGATGTGGCCATGTCGGTATCCGGGAATCCGGTCAGGACAATCAGCGGGACGCGGGGGTAGTTCTGACGGAAGTAAGCGATGGCTTCGATCCCGTTGACTTTCGGCATGCGGATGTCGCAGATGATGACATCAAGCAGCAGGCGATTTTCTCCGGAATTGATGACCTCAATGGCTTTCTCTCCATTCTCCGCTTCGAGCACATCGAAGCCTGCCTTATGCAAGGTCAGGCGAACGACCTTGCGAATGTCGGGCTCGTCATCGACGATGAGTACTCGGCCATTGCAACTGTCTCCCCCTACGAAAAATCCGGACTTGAATTCGCTCATAAGAACCTCCTTGGTGCCTTGTGGATGACACGTGGTTGTACCGATATACAGGGGCAAGGCTGATGCCGAGCATGGACGTTTACTGAATTGATAAATTTTCAATGGCTTGGTATTTTTTTGAGCCGTGATGATTGGTAGATATTGGCTCATATGCACCACCAGAGAGGTTGAAAACCACCGAGATAGTGCACGTTGCGTTTCAGAGACGATTTCAGCTAGGGTATTGAAAAACAAGAGGAGTGGGGCCGGTGATTACCACAGATATGTTGACCGACTATATTCGCAAATCCTTGCCTGATGCGGTGGTGACCGTGACGGATCGTACCGGCACGATGAACCATCTTAAAGTGGTGATTGTTTCGGATAGGTTTCAAGGGAAAAATCTGCTGGACCGGCACCGCATGATTTATCAAGCTTTAGATGCGCCGATGAAGGATGGGCGGATCCACGCCTTGGAGCTCACGGCGCGAACGAACGATGAAGTGTAGGAGGAGACCATGTCGGACCCGATCGAAGATGAAATTCAAAAAGAAGTGAAGGCCCATAAGATTTTGATCTACGGCAAGGGAACCAAAACCATGCCGATGTGCGGGTTCACCAGAGAGACGATGCAGTTTTTTGATAAGTATGGGTACCCCTACGAACTGATCGATGTGCTGTCGCAGCCGGCGAAGCGGGAAGCTCTGACGAAAATGACCAATTGGCCTACACTTCCCAAAGTGTTTATCGACGGCACGTTCTACGGCGATACCGACATCCTCGACCCCATGGCCGCGAAGGGTGAAATGGAACCGCTGCTGAAAAAAGCATTTGGGAAGTAGGCAGGGCATCCCTGCCAGTCTTGTGCTCCCCGAGCGCGCACGCGGGGGCAATAATAAATCTACAATTATCGGCGGTGCTCGCTCAACGGGCGCAGTGAGACTGCCAGGGACACCCTGCGTAGAGTGGGAAGGGGAGGAGTGTTTCTTTGCTTCCGACAAACCACTGCGCGTCCGATCTATCCGAGACTTTGAGAGAGAGGGCAAGAAGGTCTCTATGGCGAGAAGGCTCATGTATACGATGAGTGCAGTGGGCGCAGCACTCTGCGTGATCTCAAGTCTGGGATGTGTCATTGAACACCAGCACGGCCGTGTCGGTTGGGAACAATCACGAATTGTTGACCTCACACATTCCTTCGGATCAGACACAATCGTCTGGCCGACGGAGCAAGAATTCAAGATCATCGTTCAGCATGCTGAGCACACACCGGGTGGGTATTACTATGCCTCGAATCGCATCGAAATGCCTGAGCATGGTGGGACCCACATCGATGCGCCGATTCACTTTTCTGAAGGGAAACAAACGCTGGATAAGATTCCGATCGATCGCATGGCTGGAGCTGCTATCCGAATTGATGTCAGTGAACAGTGTGCACTCGAGAGGGATTACCTGATTGCCATCTCAGACTTCCAACGTTGGGAAGCACAGCATGGCAGAATTCCAAACGATGCCATTGTCTTGCTCGAAACGGGATTTGCCAAGTTCTGGCCAAACCGGAAAGACTATTTAGGTACAGAGTTGAAAGGTGAAGAGGGAATACGGGCGTTGCGTTTCCCAGGATTGCATCCGCAAGCCGCTGCTTGGTTGGTACGTGAACGACAGGTGAAGGCCGTCGGCATTGACACCGCGTCGATTGACTATGGTCAATCGACTACATTTGAAACGCACGTTGCCCTGCTGTCTCACAATGTGCCGGTGTTTGAGAACCTGGCCAATCTCCATGACCTGCCGGATCGAGACTTCGACGTCATCGCTCTGCCAATGAAAATCGCCGGCGGTACCGGCGGCCCACTACGGATCATCGCAGTGGTATCGTCAAGCCGCTAGCTTGTAACACCTACTCGCAGCGTTGTCCCCTTCTTGGGTCTTCCTTGTTGGCCATCTAGAGTCGGGATCAGGATTCCGGTCTCCCCGCCAAGCATCAATCCCTGTCCAAAGAGAAACCACCGTCCCACCAGAGCCGCTGTAGCCGCGTCCAGTTCATCACTTGTCGCTGATTTCTTGAGCCCACAAAGACCGAGTTTCCGTAAGCTAGTGAGGAGGCCCAGGCGATCTTTAGGTTGTCGAGGAATACCTCAGAGATCTTGGGCAGCGCCTGGGCACTTGTCCCAATCGACGTACCGCTCAGTCTGCTGAAGGGACGGAGCTCGGTCCACGATCGATCAGGTGAACATCTGAGGGAATGTGATCGGGAACTCCAGCGCCGTGGCATCCGTTTTAAGCAGGCAATTTATCTGGTGGAGCCAGAAGCGGAAGGTACAAGTAGTCGGTCTCGGGGAAAGCTCTGCTAGCTGCGGTCCCTACTCCCAGACACCAAACAGACCAACCGGCTGTGCCGCATCTCGGTAAACTCCATGGTGCCGAACCATTTGCTAATTTACCTAGGATAGGTTTTAGCCATCAAGGACTAGACAGCGAGAACACAAGACCGTTGTGGCATTTAGTTCTTATCTTTCCTTTTCTCAGGCAAGTCAGGTAAGACTGCTCTTGCTTGTACGATCTTCTTGTTCCTCTCTTGGGTGGACCTTATGCGCGTGAGGGGGCCTGGTAGCGGCTAGGCCACAATGGCCTGTTTGGTTTCGTCCAGGTGTTTTTGGAGGTAGGTCATGAACGGCGTTCCGCCGGTGCCGACTGCTGTGGGATTGGTAGTACTAGTCTGGTGCTGTCGGTTGATGTAGCTGTCGGCATAGCCGATGTGGATTTCTCGGAACTGTACCAGCAGATCGACACATGTGCAGTAGGCGGACCAGAGTTCAGGATGGTGTGGTCTGTGATCACGAAGATAGCCGGACAAGAGCGAGCGGCCTTGGCTGTCTGTATGGCTTTCAAGGGCCTGAAGAAAGGCGCGGTGGTGGGGCGGCATGTACTCCCGCATCTCTTGCAGATACACCGTTAGGGGATCGGGGATATGGTGGATACCGAGGCCTGCGTCCAGACATGGCACGATTGAGCTTTGTGCCCCGGTCTCACCGCGAAATTGCTGCGGCTGTTGGGCATAGGCCTCAACGTGGTCATAGATGAGGCCGTTGGGCAGCGATGGGCTGTTCTTCCAGCCGTGAATATAGGGCCTCACGCGGGTGTAATAGACATAGGGATCGCAACGTTCTTTCATGCGCAGGAGAGTATTCTTCATCGCAGTTTGGGCTGACGCCAATGCTTGTAATCCAGACAGTACCTCATCGTCTTTCCCTTCTGCAGCTCCATTCATCGCCTTTACCAGGCCATCGAGACCTGGTCCTGCCTGCCGCTCAATCTCGATGTGGACGACCACGAACCACTCTTCATCCAGCCCACCGAGAAAATTCTGTAAGAGTACGATGTTGTCGAGCTGAATCGGCTTCGCTTGATCTAATCGGCGCCAATTGTCGAGGGCGTAAGAGGCGTACGAAAGGACCGGGGGGCGGCCAAGTTTCTGGCTGACTTCGTACCAAGGTTTCGCCAGCTGGATGGGAAGCTTCTCGGCCGGTTGCCCAGGCGTTTCCCATACATAGGCGTGGCCGGCGAATGACAGCATACGCATCGCGGTTCGGTACTCAGCCTCGCCCCAACTCAGCGGCAAGGAAGGGAGCAACGACAACTGTTCATCGATACGATGCCGAACCTGGCGCGCACTCAAGAGTTTTGGTAATTCACATCCAAGAGAGTTGAGTGTGGGACAGTCGGGCAGAATGTCGTTCGGATCTGATGGAAGAAATCCGAGTTCCGAAGAAATCTGAAAGTCTGAGAGTGACAGAGGATGAGATAGTCTGGATCTCACAGCAGCACCGTATCCTCACTCTACCATTCTTCCAGAAGATTGCAATCGGTGGTGGGAACTGCTTCCAAAACAAAAAAGGCCGCCTTCTCAGACGGCCCGGTTTTCTTTCTCTCCTCCGCTGGCGCGAGGTGGGTGCTTTCAACTGCGCGCAATCACCAGATTTTACCTAAGCAGGATGCTCAAAATGGTATCCCAGCTAGGCCGCAGGGAGCTCGGCGACCGAAGCGTACCCTTGCGGTACGTTGCAGGGAGACGAGCGACTGAGAACAACGCCGGGAGCCATTTTCAGCATTTCTGCTACGTTCCCATTTCCCAGGAAGCCAAATACTTCTTCTGCTCTGCCGTTAACGCGTCGATAGCCACACCCATGCCGGCGAGCTTCAGCCGAGCGATCTCCTTATCGATGTCGGCTGGGACCGGGTACACCTTCTTTTCAAGCTGCTTATAATTCTTCACAATGTATTCAGCGCTGAGCGCCTGGTTCGCAAAACTCATGTCCATGACGCTGGACGGATGCCCTTCTGCTGTGGCGAGGTTCACCAGCCGACCTTCCCCCAGCAGACTCACGCGATGTCCATTTTTCTTGAAGGTAAATTGCTCAACCCCAGTCCGAACGACCCGACGGGCACTCGCCAGTTTTTCAAGGGCAGGGATGTCGAGCTCGACGTTGAAATGTCCGCTGTTGCAGACGATGGCCCCGTCCTTCATGACCGCGAAATGTTCTCCACGGATCACATGGATGTTGCCCGTGACGGTGACGAAGAAATCGCCGACCGGAGCGGCTTGCTCCATCGGCATGACACGGAAGCCATCCATGACGGCTTCGAGGCCCTTCAAGGGATCCACTTCGGTGACGATCACGTCGGCTCCCATCCCTTTGGCTCGCATCGCTATACCGCGGCCACACCAGCCGTAGCCGACGACAACAACTACTGAGCCGCACACCAAACGGTTCGTCGCCCGCACGATGCCGTCCATGGTGGACTGGCCGGTTCCGTAGCGGTTATCGAACATGTGCTTCGTATCTGCATCGTTGACGGAAATTACCGGAAACTTCAGGACGTTCTTTTCGGCCATACTGCGCAGACGAATGACACCAGTGGTCGTTTCTTCTGTGCCGCCGATGACATTCTTCAAGAGCTCTTTTCGCTTGGAATGAAGGTGCGAGACGACATCGGCGCCGTCATCCATCGTCAGATGGGGGCGGTGGGCAATGGCGGATTCGATATGACGATAATACGTGGCGTTGTCTTCTCCCTTGATCGCAAAGGTCGGAATGCCTTCATGCTGAACCAGTGCGGCGGCGACATCATCCTGTGTGCTGAGAGGATTCGATGCACAGAGTCGGACATCAGCTCCACCGGCCTTCAATGTGATGGCCAGATTTGCCGTTTCAGTCGTCACATGCAAGCAGGCTGTGACACGCACCCCTTTCAAGGGCTGTTGTCGCTTGAAGCGCTTACGGATCAACCGCAACACCGGCATGGTGGCCTCGGCCCATTCAATCTTCGACTTCCCTTGATCCGCCTGCTTGATATCTCTGACATCGTAATCCACAACACCCTCCTTCTCGAAAAGAAGGCTCAGGTTAAGGTTGAGGCTGAGCGCGAAACCCAGCCTCACTCCCTATGCCTGAGCCGCAGTTGCTACACCTTAACCTTGGCCTCAGTCTGTTGTAGTTACAGCCCGGCGTCCTTGCGCAAGGCCTTTGTCCTATCGGTTTTCTCCCATGTAAACTCGGGTTCGGTGCGACCAAAGTGACCGTACGCAGCGGTCTTCCGGAAAATGGGGCGCCGGAGTTTGAGGTGGTCGATGATCCCCTGCGGAGTCATGGGGAAGTGCTTGCGAACGAGCTTATCCAGCATGTCGATCGATACATTTTCCGTACCCTTGGTGTCGACAAGGACAGATACGGGGTCCGCCACCCCAATGGCATAAGCCAGCTGAACTTCGCACTTGGCGGCCAAGCCTGCGGCCACAAGATTCTTGGCGATATAGCGGGCCATGTAGGACGCGGAGCGGTCCACCTTTGTCGGGTCCTTGCCTGAGAAGGCGCCACCACCATGGCTGCCGTGACCGCCGTAGGTGTCGACGATAATCTTTCGGCCTGTGAGGCCGGTGTCCCCCATCGGACCTCCGACGACGAAACGACCAGTGGGGTTGATGTGATGCTTGACACTGGTTGGGTCATAGAGGCCCTTGGGCATCACGGGTTTGATGACCTTTTCCATGATGTCGCGCTCGATCTGCTTGTTGGTCACATCGGGGCTGTGTTGGGTGGAGACGACGATCGTATCGATCCGTACAGGTTTGCCGTTTTTATACTCAACTGTGACTTGGGATTTGCCGTCCGGCCGTACCCACTTGAGAATATTCTTTTTACGTACCTCTGCCAGACGCTTGGTGAGCCGGTGGGCCAAGACGATGGGCATCGGCATGAGCTCATCCGTTTCATTGGTGGCGTACCCAAACATCAAGCCTTGATCGCCGGCCCCTCCCGAGTCTACGCCCATCGCGATATCGCTGGATTGCTGGTGAATGGCGGTGAGGACCGAACAGGTATGGAAATCGAACCCCCATGACGCATCGCAATAGCCCACGTCTTTAATGACGTCACGGATAATATCCGGGATTTCAACATAGGCTTTCGTTGAAATCTCTCCGGCGACAAACGCAATGCCGGTCGTTAAAATGGTTTCGCAGGCGACACGGGAATGCTTGTCTTGTGCGATGATGGCGTCTAAGATGCCATCCGAAATCTGATCGGCAATCTTGTCAGGATGCCCTTCGGTCACCGATTCTGATGTGAATAGGTAATTATCTCTCATACGAGTTCCTCTACGTTCGGGTTAAAGCAAATGACTGTTGGTATACTTTAGATAACAGTCGACGTGGTGAATGACTCCGAATGACAAGAAGGTAGAAATCTGGGTGATTGTAGAGGAGATGCATGAGTTTGTCCATCACCCCAACTAAAAATTGAGGCGTGGTGCAAGAGTGAAAAACACAAAGAAGCCTGTTAGGTCAGGTGAAATGCTTGACGCAGGTTTTTCGAGACTTGTAGCATAATAGAACTTTTCATGAGTCAGCAGATGCCAAAGAAATGGTACCCATCTCAATGGGAAGTTGTGAGGTGGCGAAGATGCCGGGCTGCTTTTCCGTATCACATCGTGCGGCCTTATTTAGGCCTTTTGCTGTACATTGCTATGATGGCTGTCGGATTATTCCCCTCTTCTGGCGTCTATGCCCAATCGTTTCACGGGAAACAGCGATCAGGCTTCGATCATGGAATGGTTCAAGTGGGGGACGAAGCCCCGAATTTTATGCTGCACGATCTTGCCGGCAATGTGATGAGCCTCGCTCAGCTCAGGGGGAAGGTGGTCCTGCTAAATTTTTGGGCCACCTGGTGCGGTCCCTGCCGCGTTGAAATGCCTGCCATGGAACAATTGTATCGCGCGTTTCCACGACGAGAATTCGAAATTTTGGCGGTCTCGACGGACTCTCAAGGCGCGGCCGTGACGAGGCCATTCCAGAAAGCGATGGGATTCACCTTTCCAATCCTTCATGATTCGGAATATCGTGTGGGGCTGACTTATGGGGCACGCACGATCCCGGTCACTTTCATGGTCGATCGTCAGGGTGTTGTGCGGCAAAAGATTTTCGGCGCTCGTGATTGGGCCTCTCCTGAGGCCCGTGAATTAATTCATGAATTAATGAAATCATAACCATGACGCAATCCATTCCACAGATTTCACTCATCGCGGCCTTCTCAGCAGGGCTTCTTTCATTTGTGTCTCCCTGTGTTCTCCCGTTGGTCCCGTCCTATGTTTCATACATTACCGGTTTGTCGGTCGAGCAACTCACCGATGCGTCTGAGCGGGAGAAATTTCGCACAGCACTCGTACTCCACCCATTGCTCTTCATCGGGGGATTTTCGTCGGTCTTCATCGCATTTGGGGCTTCAGCCAGCTTCCTTGGTCAAATCCTGATTACCCATCAAGACCTCATCCGTCGTGTCGGCGGCGTGCTCATTATTATCTTTGGGCTCTACTTGTTGGGGATTTTGAACCTGACATTTTTGAAGATGGAGCATCGGTACCAGTTCCGCAATAGACCGGCTGGATATCTAGGGTCATTCTTGATCGGTGTGGCCTTTGCCGCCGGTTGGACACCTTGTGTCGGGCCGGTGTTGGGATCCATCCTGCTCTATGCCAGCACGACCGATTCTCTTCTCAGTGGAGTCGTGTTACTAGCATTTTACTCCTTGGGGTTGGGCTTGCCGCTGTTCCTGACAGCATTGGGCGTGGATCGGTTCCTGGCCTATTTCAAGGAAGTGCGTGCCTATTTATGGGGGGTCTCAACCGTGAGCGGAGTGATGCTTATCCTCGTCGGGGTGATGATCTATGCTAATTCACTGACGATGGTGACCAGCTTCTTAGAACGATATGGGATTGGCTGGTACCTAGGGCAATAATGAAGTTCACGGTTGTTTAATCAGAACGCGCTGCCTCGATTTTCCCCTTTACTTAGCACTCAACTCTCTATATTGAGGACTGTTTGTTTAGCACCAGGCGCCGAGGCGGCAGGCCGTGAAGCCTTGTCCTAAACTGTTGGTCGAGGAAGTGCCAAGCGAGTCGAGCAAGGGAGGTAGACCGAGTATCGAGCCTGATTGGGTGAGAGAAGGAGCCGTGTTCGTTTGACGAGAAGCATCGAAGCGCGGGCTCTGGTCAGTTGGGTTCACGTCGGAAAGAAGATCTGAATCGGATTTTTGGGCAAACAGCGTCTTGGCCTGTTCACCACCGATGCTTGCCAGCAGATCCTTCCCAGCGTCAGTGTATTTTCCATCCGGATACTTCTTCGTGAGCAAGATCAGGTTATTGCGTGCCCAATCATCCGCCCCCAATTCCTGGTAGCTTTTGGCCAGAAAATATAAGGCATCGGCGGCAACCGGCAAATCGGGGTACTGTTCCATGATCAGTTCAAATCGGTGAGCAGCGGCCAAATAGGAGCTTCGGCGATAGTAGAACTGTCCGACGAAGAGATGCATTTGGGCAAGCCACTCATGGCATTCTTGTAGCTTTTGCTGAACCTGACTCTCGTAGCGGCTACCGGGGAAGTCCTGTTTCACCTGTCCAAATGCCGTGATCGCCTTTTGTATCGGTTCTGGATCCCGATCGATGGTCTTGGCCATCTTAAAATGGATTTCGCCGGTGCGAAATGCGGCATACGGCGCCAGCACATGATTACGATGGAGATCGAGAAAATGTTTGTACTCCGTCAGGGCTTCGGCATACTCCTCTTTCTCAAAATAGGCTTCCCCCCGTTTCATAATGACATTGGGGTGATAGTAGTTCTCAATCGCTTCTCCGACAAAAATCTGCTCGTCGGTCCCCCCAAGTACTTTCTTGATTCCGCTACGGACGTCGCCGGTGGCAAAATCACCAGTACACGAAACCAGAATGAGCGAGCTCAGGCCAAGGCAAACCGCCATCGGCACGCGCCTTGACTGGCATGATGGACCGGGGCGGGCTCGAAGAGCTCTAAAAGCCATAATGTGCCTACACATAGCAAGGATAGGGGAAAAAAGCAACGACACCGGGGGTTTGGTTGACCCGCCCCACCCTGCCCCCTATATAATCCCGCCCACGCCTGCTGTATGAATCGGGCATGTGAATCTATACGCACGTCAGACATCATGATTCGAACGCAGATCATCGGAACAGGAAGTTACCTACCTCCTCGCATTGTCACGAATGAGGAAGTGGCATCTGGGTTGAGGCTTACGCCGACTCAAATTACCCGACTAACAGGTATTAAAGAGCGTCGTTGGGCAAGGGACCATGAGGCACCTTCCGACATGGCGATTACGGCTAGCCGCCGAGCGCTCGAGGCCGCGGCGTGCGATGCTTCAGTCATCGATGCCATTCTTCTCTCAACCACGTCTGCTGACAGGGCGTTCCCATCCACAGCCTGTTATGTTCAGCATGGGTTGGGATGCCGGCGAGTAGGAGCGTTCGATGTCTCTGCATCCTGTTCGGGGTTTTTGTATGGGCTGTCTATGGCTCAGGCGATGATTCAGAGTGGACAGGCCAGGACCTGTCTCGTTGTGGCCTCGGAAGTGAAATCTCGGTTTCTTGATCCACAGGATGAATCAACCGCCGTGCTGTTTGGGGATGGTGCGGGTGCGGTACTGGTTCGAGGCGAAGAGGATCGTGCTCCTGAATGGCGAGGCCTCCTAGGAGTCAGGCTGTACACCGATGGGGCACACCATGGGCTGATCCGCATCCCAGCTGGGGGATCACGAGTGCCATTGTCTCCCGAAACGTTCCAACGACGCGAGCATACGCTGCGACTCCAGGGAGCACCCCTGTTTCGGATTGCGATCCGACGGCTCGAACGAGCGGTCTTGGACCTATTAAAAGAATTCGGCGTGGGGGCCACAGATCTGAAGTATGTCGTGCTTCACCAGGCCAATGCCAGAATTCTGTCGCAGGTGGCTGATCGTCTCGGGATTGATCGAGCGCGAGCGGCATCGGTGATTGAGCGGTATGGCAATACGTCTTCCGCATCCCTTCCCATCGCGCTGGACGATGCGGTTCGTGGCGGGAAGATCTCGAGAGGGGACCTCGTGCTCCTGGGGAGTTTTGGTGGAGGATTGACTTGGGCGACAAGCCTTGTTCGGTGGTGAGGATTTCATGATGCATGGAATGATTGCGTGCGGGCCTCTATTGTCGATGCAGACGTGTGACGCAGGAGTGTGAGACATGATGTTCGGGTTGCTCCCCAAAGAAGAAGAGTTTTTCGAGTTGTTCAAACAAGCGGCACACAATGTGATTGAGGGCAGCCGTCTGCTCAAAGAGCTAATGGAGGACTACACGGACGTCCTGCAGAAGATTGAGCGGATCAAGGAAGTGGAGCATGTGGGCGACGGCATTACCCATAACATCGCGCTTCGTCTCAATCAAACATTCCTGACTCCGTTGGATCGGGAGGATATCCATGACCTGGCCAGCGCATTAGATGATATTCTCGACGCGGTCGAGGCGGTCGCAGACCGCTTTGCCATCTACAAGATCGTCCAGCCGACTCCCAGCGCGATCCGGCTCGCTGGTATCCTGCATCAAGCCTCGGAGGCGGTGGGACGTGGCGTCGATCATATTACGATGTCGCACGCGGAAGTGAAAGAATACAGCGTACAGGTGAATAGTTTGGAAAATGAGGCCGACCGGGTATCGCGTGATGCCATCTCAGAATTGTTTGAGAAGGAATCAAACCCGATTGCCGTGATCAAGTGGAAAGAGATCTATGAAACATTCGAAGAAGGGACCGACCGCTGTGAAGATGTGGCGAACGTGATTGAGTGCATCGTCCTCAAACAGGCCTAGCGGTTTGAATCTATTGCTCTTTCCCGATACTCCATTCGTGGATAGTTGACCGATCAACGGGTAGTTGTGTGGCGATGCACTTATGACTGAACTCAGCGGGATACTTCTGGTGACGGTGGTATTGGCTTTGCTGTTCGACTTTTCGAACGGGTGGCACGATTGTGCTAATGCGGTCGCAACGGTGGTTTCTACCCGGGTGCTCAGCCCAATGACGGCGGTATTGCTGGCAGGTGCGCTGAATGTCGCTGGAGCGTTCTTTTCTACGGCGGTAGCGAAAATGATCGGAGGAGGTATCGTCTTTCCCGAGGCCATCACGAATGTTGTGGTGGCAGGAGCCATGGGCGGGGCCATCCTTTGGAATTTTCTCACGCTGATACTGGGGTTGCCGACCAGTTCCTCACACGCGCTGATCGGCGGGCTCGTCGGTTCCGCAGTCGCGCATGGAGGGTGGACGGTGGTTCAATTCAACGGCCTCCAAAAAGTTCTTGAAGCCATGGTTCTCTCCCCCCTGTTTGGGTTCGGCATAGGGTTTCTCATTATGGTGTTAATCGGCTGGAGTTTTTTTCGCGTGCATCGAGGTGTGGCGACCAAGCTGTTCAGCCGATTGCAAATCCTCTCCGCAAGCTTCATGGCCTTCAGCCACGGCGCCAACGACGCGCAGAAGGTGATGGGGGTCATTACCCTTGCGCTCGTCGCATCCGGGCATCTGACGTCGTCGGAAGTACCGACATGGGTGGTGGTGGCCTGTGCACTGGCCATGGGACTCGGAACTACCGTCGGTGGGTGGCGGATTATCCGGACGCTGGGCATGAAAATGGTCAAGCTCGAGCCGGTTCATGGGTTCGCGGCTGAAACCGGGGCAGCAACGGTCCTCCTATTCACAGCCCACTTCGGCTTGCCGGTCAGCACGACCCACACGATCACGTCTTCGATCTTGGGCGTCGGCTCGACGAAGCGTCTGTCTGCCGTTCGCTGGGGCGTGACGAGCAAGATCTTCTCGGCCTGGGTGTTTACGCTTCCGGGGGCTGCGCTCCTGGGAGCGGGCGTCTATACGCTCCTGTCGTCGTTCATGCGATAGCGCCCACGAGTGATAGTCCAAAGCGGGAGATGGACTATAGAGCACGAAAAAGCGACAGAGGCCCAGTACGATCAACCACGTGTTATTCCGCTAGGGATCTCGCGCACAGCGAAACCCAATGTCCCATGCCCGATTGTCCGACGCCGCATGGTATCGCTTAGTGATCACGAGGCGTTCAGGTGGGTCGAAACGGCCACTCCCACGGATCACACGTGCTGTCCCACTCGCTGGGCCTTTGGGGTTGCGCAGGTCGGCAAGAGGAACGCTGTCGGAGTACCAATCAGCGACCCACTCGGCCACATTGCCGGCCAGATCGTGGATCCCGTACGGACTGCGTCCGGCAGGATATGTTCCTACCTTGGTGAGTCCGCCGTCATAGGTGCTTGGCGCATGATTTTGATAGTTCGCGCGATCGGGCATCGGTGGCTCATTGCCCCACGGATAGCGACGTGCATCGGTCCCCCTTGCAGCTTTCTCCCATTCGGCATCCGTGGGCAAACGTCGGCCGACCCACTGGCAATAGGCCGCCGCGTCGTTCCAGTTCACGCCGCTGACAGGCAGTTCCTCGCTACGCGTGAGATCGACCTCCTCCCAACCGTCGGGAAGGGCGAGAGAACCGGTTGAGGCCAAAAACTTGGCGTACCGTCCTGTGGTGATTTCATAGCGGTCGAGATAGAACGGACCGAGGAAGACCTCCTGGCGTGGATATTCTTCATCGTCACCCATCACAAAGTTTCCACCAGGGATCAGCACGGCCGGCGCGCCGTCCAGACCGGTCATCTCAGCCGACGGTTCTTGTGTCAGCCAGGCATACGCAATTGCCAGCGCAGCAAGCAAGGCGGCTCCGCATATGCCGGCGATTTTTCCTCGGTGCCAACGTCGAGCCTGTTCCAGGCGATACACGGCATCGGCCACTGCGGCAGGGATGTTGCCGGGCGACTGTAGCAGGGTTACAGATTTCAAGAGTGTCGGCAGGCGGTGTAAAGGGATCGGTTTGAGCAACACGGGCAAGAGTCGCCCAGAGATTTTCTGTCGAGTTTTTCCGGCGATGTCGAGTTCGTTCAGCGTGTAGCTGCCCGGGTCGAGTGTATCTTCGCTGATCAGAAAGACAAAGAGGTCCGCTTGCTCAATTGCCCGCCGAATACGGATGTGAAATTCTTCGCCGGGCGGGAGATCATCACGATCAAAGAATACATCATGACCTTGCTCACATAGCGCGTGATTGATCATCTCTGCCATCTGGCGGTCTTGATTGGCATAACTCAGAAAGATCTTCATGGACGGTGTCTCAGTTCATGAACAATCGGCATGTTCCATGATGGCCGAACGGGTAGCCAGGATTCAGAGAAACCCCCATTGGTCCCCAATTTCTGATTGGCGAGCGCAGGCCTCACGCCAGGCAATACGTTCAGCCCGCACGCAGTAACACGTAGAGGAGTCATAGGATGCGCAGGGTACGGAGGAGTGCAGGGAGAGTCAAGCGAGTAGAGTTGATAGGCAATGTGTGCTCCCTTGTTGAAAGACTTGGATATGAATAGCGGATTCTTGTGGATGCGGATGCACTCTTGGCTCGAGCGCTTCGTCACACGCCGAACGGTGTCAAACTGACGGATCGACTCCTTGACAAGATGAAAACAGCTGATCGGCTAGAATGATGGATTTCGGTCAGTGCAACTGGCATGGTCTCACGATAGAGTGGGAGCTTCTCAATGAGAGTGACGGGGTATATGTAGCCTATTGGCTCGTCTGTTGACGAGACCTGTCGATCTGACGTATCGTCACTCTTCAGACCGCGCTGATGGACTGTTTCAGCCTTGAACCATGGAGCGACGACCATCATGAAGATATACCTCGCTAATCCCCGTGGGTTTTGCGCCGGTGTCGATCGAGCGATCGATATCGTGGATCTGTCCCTCAAGAAATACGGCGCGCCTATTTACGTTCGTCACGAGATCGTTCACAGTCGCCATGTCGTCAATTCGCTCAGGCAAAAGGGCGCGGTGTTTGTGGAAGAGTTGAATGAGGTTCCGGAAGGGTCGGTCGTGATTTTCAGCGCGCACGGTGTCGCAAAGTCGGTCTGGGACGAAGCGAATCAACGGCGTCTGCACGTGATTGACGCCACCTGTCCACTCGTGATCAAAGTCCACAACGAGGTCAACCGCGACTACACGCAGGGATACGAGCTGATCCTGATCGGACATGCGGGACACCCGGAAGTGATCGGGACGCTGGGTCAGATCCCTGACAAATTTCATCTCGTGTCATCTGTCAAAGATGTCGAAGAACTCAAGGTAGACAACAGTGTCAACCTGTCGTATGTCACACAAACGACGCTAAGCGTCGATGAATGCCGGGACATCGTTGGTGCGCTGCATAAGCGCTTTCCGAACATCAAGGGGCCACATCAGGAAGACATCTGTTACGCGACGCAAAATCGACAGAATGCCGTGAAGGAGTTATCTCGTCTCGTCGATGTGATTCTGGTGATCGGGTCGCCGAATAGTTCAAATTCCAATCGCCTGCGTGAATTGGGGGAACAGTGCGGGATCCCATCGTATCTCATCGACTCCGCGAACGACATTCACCCGGACTGGCTGCGAGGCGCCGGCGCGGTGGGGATTGCGGCAGGAGCATCAGCTCCGGAAATATTGGTAACGGAAGTCGTCGCGTTCTTGAAAAAATCAGAGCCATCCCATGTCGAGGAATTGACCGTGATCGAAGAGGATGTCGAGTTTCTCCTTCCAAAGGAACTCGTCCAAATCGAATCGTCCAGCAAGTGGGGCGCCAGTATTGCGGGGTAACTGTCCGCAGTGCACATACCACATAATCACTCGTGCGTGGGCACGTTGCGTTCGCAAGAGGATCGTGCACGGGCATGTGGTGGTCTCTTTCCCAGTTTGCACGCGTGGCACCCATATCTTGTAGATACCATCCATTCATTCCCCCATTTGAGGTGGTTTTGATTTTGCTTGCCAAAGGTCCCTGTGGTACAAGGGCCGAACGTTTTCTGTTCCTTCACAGTCGGCGCGGGCGAATTGTGAAAGGGTGAACTGATGCATTTGAAATCGTTGGACATGCTGGGCTTCAAATCGTTTGCCGAGGCCAAGATCGAATTTCCTATAGGAGTCACTGCGATTGTCGGGCCCAATGGGAGCGGCAAGAGTAATGTGGTGGATGCCATCCTCTGGGTGTTGGGGGAACAAAGCACCAAGACCCTTCGAAGCGAAAAAATGGAAGACGTCATTTTTAATGGTACGGAGCTTCGGAAACCCTTAGGGATGGCTGAAGTGTCACTGGTGATCGGGGGACTGGATAACACGGCGCTCAAACTGGATGGAAATGCAGGGCTGCCGAGTGAGTTGACGGAGTTTCAAGAGCTAATGATTACACGACGCCTCTACCGAAACGGTGAGAGCGAGTATCTGATCAATAAAGCGCTCTGTCGATTGAAAGATATTCGTAGTCTGCTGCTCGATACCCGTGCGGGGAGCAAGGGGCACACGGTGATCGCCCAGGGCCAGATCGACCAGATCCTGAATGCCTCTCCCCAGGACCGTCGTGAGCTCATCGAGGAGACGGCAGGGATCATTCGGTATAAAAAGCAGAAGGCGGAGGCGCTTCGGAAGTTGGAAGCGACGCAGCAAAATCTTCTTCGTGTGCGAGACATCGTGGCAGAGGTCAAGAAGCAGCTCAATTCTCTCGAGCGGCAAGCGCGACAAGCTCGAACCTATCAGACCTTGCAGGGAGAAGTACGTGGGATCGAAGTGACGTTGTTGACGAGGGAGTTTTTGGCGCTTCGGACGAGGCTACAAGATATCGAAACGGAAATCCAGGAGTTTGATCGGCAAGAGTCGGAAAAAGCTGCCGATCAAGCTCGTCTCACTACGGATCTGGAACAGGCACGTCTCAATGCCATTGCGACCGCCGATTCGATCGGCAAGATTCGCGATGAACTGGCCCGCACGGAGCAACACCTCTCGCAAGCATTGACCACCGTAGAGGTTGAGCGGAATCGGAATCAGTTGTTCAGCCAACAGCAAGTGCAGGAGTCGGCTGAATTGGATGGGCTCGTCCGATCGCAGGATGAGTTAACGGCCACGCTGCAGACCATCGAGTCGTCGTTGGTTTCCGTCGAGGAGGAATTGAAGGCTCGAGACGGCGTGCTCAGTGGGCTTGATCAAGAGATGGCACGGCTGATTCACCAACGGGTGTCTGCCGTCGCGGAAGAAGAACGAGGCCGCAAGGATGTGTTGCAGCTGGCGATTCTTGTCGCCAATACGGAGCAAGGCATTATGCAATTGGCCAACCGTGCTCAAGAACTGGCTGAGCGTGGGACTCGACGCTTATCCGAACAAGAAGAATTACGTGGACAACGCGAAGCAGCCATTGACCGGCATGAGGTCCTGCGAAAGGAACATGGCGAGGCCGACCGCCGCATCGCAACCTTGCGGGAAGAGCAGGGCTTTGTGCAGGACGAAGGTCTACAGGTAATGGAAGAGATTCGTTCGTTGGATCAGTTGATTCTTCGGCGGTCTGAAGAATTGGCCGGCGTGGACTCGCGTCTGGAAGCGCTGCAAAGCGTCGTGCGTGAAGAAATGGGCTATGGACGGCAAGGGACGCAGGAGAGTCCGGCGCTCAAGTCCTGTGAGGGGGTGCGAGATGCCGTTGCCGAATGGTTGACGGTCCCAACAGGGATTGAACGTGCGGTTGAGGCGATCTTAGGGGAACGTGTTCGTGGGTGGTTTGTGGATGAACCGTCCGTTGGATATCGCCTCATCAGGTTTCTCCAAGAAAAGGCGTTGGGTCGAGGGAGTTTTATTCCTCAGCAACCACGGTGGAGCGGGAAAGAGGCTGATGCCTGGTGGCCAAGTCTCGCTGATCAAGCTGGTGTGGTTGGGCGGGCGATCGAGTTGATTCAGACGGAGGCGGATCGGATTTCCGCTCGTGACGCGCTCTTCGATCGTGTGGTCATTGTCGAGTCGTTGGAGTTGGCCGTTCAATTATGGGAACGAAATACATGGAGTGCCCCCACTGGGCCGATTCTTGTCACGTTGGCGGGTGAGGTATTGGACGCGTCAGGGGTGGTTACAGGTGGTCAGGTTGAAGGCAGGCAAGGTCTGCTGGAACGTCGGCGCGAGGTGATGGACTTGGAAGCGAAACGGCAGGCGCTTGCAACAGAGCTTGAGCAAGGCAAACAACAACGTGAGTTGAAGATGCTTCAATCGCAATCGTTGACCCGTCGAGATCGCCAACTGGGAGAAGAGATTCGTGCCGCCGAAATGCAGGACTTATCGCTTCGCAAGGACGGAGAAAAGTTGCAGCATGTCCTCACCGACCTTGATCGCCGGTTGGCTGGCCTGGATGCAGAAGTGCAACGGGAACATGACGAGCGACAGCGGTTGGAGGAAGAATCGCGTTCGGCACAGGCGCAATTCGCTCAATGGGTCGGTGAAAGGCATGGGCAGGAAGTGCTCTTAGAGCAGGTGCGTGAGCGGCTGGGATTGGTCGATCAGAGCGTTGGGACGCTCCAAGAACGTGTGACGGAGGCCAAGCTGTCGGCGGAAGGCCTTCGTGCGAAGCGTGAGCATGAGCATGTAAATCACGCACGAGTCCATCAACAGATTCGGGAGACAGATGAGCGTCGACGAATCTTGATTGAGCATCTGGATGGGCTCAAAAGCTCGATCGAACAGAGCCAGGCCGAACAGGCTCGTCAAGAAGGATTGTGCCAGGAATTTGGCACAGCGGCGGAACGGGTGAAGACGGAGTTGGTCACAGCGCAGGAACGACAAGCCGAACAGATGGCGGCAAGCCAAGCCGTGGAAGCCGGTCTTGACGCGTTGCGGCGACAGATTTCTTCGATTCGGGACGTGCGGATGACGGTCGAGGTTCGCCGTGCTGAAATTCGCACGCAACTTGGCATCGTCGAGGGCACCTTATCAGGAACGTACCAGATCGATCCACTCACGTTGATTCAGAG
>CAZOHW010000013.1:0-26268 GCA_964579525.1 uncultured Nitrospira sp.
TCGATGTCACAAAAGCAAGGGTGATTGCGGGATGCCCCGTGCACCTGGTCTTTGTCCTAGCCGACGGACGTTGGTCAGTGAATGGAAAAGTGACATGTGGTCTCGCTGACAATCAACGCGAGGTGGCATTCAGCGTTGGACCCTGTTCGACACGCGAGGAAGCCGAACAGAAAGCGTTGTCACAGGCAGGACAATTGTTAGGCCATAACGTCGACCGCAACACATCTCGCGTCAACAATTGGCGCTAACGTATCACTTCAGAGGCACTCCCGCGCCGGAGATCGTACGTAGTCAGTGGTGTTGTCCAGTAGCTGGTGATCGGCGCTTTCCGGTTTAATCCGATTGCGCCCGCTTTGTTTCGCCTCATAAAGCGCATGATCCGCAGCTCGCATGAGATCGGTCGGAGAGGCATCGCGTTGAGTCACAATACAGGCATAGCCTCCACTAATCGTGACGAGTTCACCATCCGCATGCGTGATCCCCAAAGACTCGACTCGACGTCTGAGGCTGTCCGCCACTTGAGCAGCACCGTCGATTCCGGTGCCGGGCAGAACAGCCACAAATTCATCGCCACCATAGCGAGCCACCAGATCGCCCGGTCGACTGACGGCGCTGGAGAGCGCTGTGGCAATCTGCTTGAGGCATTCGTCACCAGCAGCGTGGCCGTTGGTATCGTTATACGTTTTGAATCGATCGATGTCGATCATGATCAAGGATAATGAAGTCGACCCCCGCATGGCCCGACGCCATTCATGATCGAAGTATTCTTCGAACTTTCTTCGATTGGTTACGCCGGTCAAGCCGTCCACACAGGAGAGATGGCGTAATGTCTGATTCTCTTCCCGAAGTTGGCGTATGACTTCCAACAGTTTGTGTTCGCGGACGCGTCGGCTGTCGATGTCAGGTACGAGGCGCAAAAGACGGGCCGCGTTCCTGGGGTGTCGTGAAAGACTGTCGTGCAGAGATGATTGTCGAGTGGCCATGATTATTTCTCCTTTTCAACGCCTTCCACGGAACTATAACGATTTGATTACTTCCCGCAGCGCGACAGGGATCGCCGATTTCATAGGACGCCCTCGCGCACAAGATTTGTAGTGGAAACCAATGGGCTTCTGTGAGTCTGTAGGTATTCTGCTGAATTCGGTACTAGGGAAGACCCTTGCGAAGATCTAACAGATTGGACGAGATACGTATACTCGACGATGAACAGTCGAGGCTTGTTGTAAAAACGAGGTTCCAGCGATCAGAAAGTATTCGCATGAGACAGGAATCATAAACCGACAACTTTATTCGATAATCCACAATGCCAAGCCCTTCCCGTCTCTGAGAATGTGATCCGTCACTCCCCCGCCGAACAGGCGTGTGATTCGAGACATGCCGGTACGCCCCACCACAATCGTGTCGTGATGTCCCTCTCTCGCTTCTTCCAGAATGGAGGTAGCGACGTCGTCATCATGACCAAACTTCATCACAATGCGACTTGCATCAATGCCCAAGGCGATTAGCGTCTCACAGGCTTTCGTTAAAAGCGGGCTTTCGGTTTCCCATTTGTGCGTAAACCATGCGTCCTGCTCCCGGTGTAATTGTGAACTCAATTGCGCTTCCATCGCAGGATCCTCCGATCCACCGTGCTCCAAGAGAGCGCGTGGCATGGGCCTCAAGACATGAAATACAGTCACGAGGACATCCGAAGGAGATCGTAACAATCTTCCTACGTACTGCACGGCCCGTTGGGCGTTCTCGGATTCGTCGATCGCCAACAGAAGGCGCATAAGGTTAACCGTTTATGTTCCACTCCAATAGCTCGACTTTATAAGCCGAGCGGGAGCCGCGCTGTTAGATTTTCTTGATCTCACGGGATTGCTCAGCTCAGAAACCTTTTTCATTTTTCCATATTCTTTCATACGGCGTAAAGGCAAATTGAATTCCGGGTTCAGTGAACAGTTTGAGTTGAGGCTTCTATAAGCCTCCTGCTAGGAACATTCCCAGGTCAAGACTTACCCTAATTCCCTTCATGGGTGGAGGGCAATATATGACCCAGGATGATTTGGACAAGATCGCAATTCTCTACAAACGGGTCGGCGAGCAGGCTAGAAAACACAACACGCCCGGTTTGCAAGATACGGGAACGCCTAACTTGACTCCCACTTAGAAATAATTGTCTTGTAAGGCTTCAAAAGTATGTATTGTTCGTCATGCCTTGTCCTGAATCAATAAATGGGAGTTCCCGTGATCTCCATAGCACCAAGCATATGTCATCTTATAACGATATCTGTTTAGGAAATGAATAATCGGTGACGATAATGCAGCGTCCACGACAAGGACAGGGGTGGACGCGCTATGGACCGAACAACGATGATCCAGTCCACTTTCTGTTTGCTTCCTGGAGTAGGACGCGCCACCGAGCGGCGACTGTGGCAAGACGGGATTACGACCTGGTCTGACTTCCTTGCCGCTTCATGCATTCGAAACATCAGCTCCGGCAGGAAGGCGTTATATGACGAAGGTGTCTCGAACGCTCAAGCCCATTATTCACTCGGCAATGCTCGATACTTTGGCATGGTGCTGGCTCGGCGGGAGCAGTGGCGACTCTATGAATGGCTTCGTGATCGAGCGGTGTTTTTGGACATCGAAACGGATTCGTTCGGACATATTACCGTCGTAGGGTGTTATGGTCATGGACGGTTTACCTCATTTATCCGGGGTGAGTCATTGGGTGAACGGCAACTGACGGAAGAGATTTCTCAATACGATTTGCTGATCACTTTTTGTGGAACGACGTTTGATCTGCCGATGTTGCTCGCGCAATATCCCAGCCTGCCCTTGGATCAACCCCACATTGATCTGTGTTATGTGGGCCGACAGCTGGAGTATCGAGGTGGGCTCAAGGCGATCGAAGCACACCTGGGAGTGACACGCGCGCCAGATCTACAAGGTTTAAATGGACATGATGCGGTGCTGCTGTGGAATCGATGGCGATACGCTCATGATGAGAGAGCCAGAGAACTGCTACTCCGCTATAACGAAGCGGATTGCGTGAATTTGGAACGACTTGCCGATATTTTTTACTGCAAGATGGTTCGCCAGTTGGAAGTCACCGGCCAGGGATAATCTGAGCTACGGAGAAGGCATTTCTTTGCTACAGAATAAAATAAATGGAGCTCATGCATAAGCCCGCACGGCAAAATGTCTGGCGCAGCCTGTACGTCCCTGTCACAGGGCGCGTGAGAACCCACGCGTCAGTTGCCAAAAGACACCGTGTTCGGCGCCACCAGTTTGGCAGTTCGGCCGACTGCGCGGCCGAGGCGATGCTCCACCGATTCAATGTTGGTGCTGAGCTTATTCTCTTTCCCAACCTCCTCCTCGATCTTGATCAAGGTAACGAGATGGGACGACAGACTGAGGACCACAGTGTGGCAACGTTGAATTAACGGCATGACGGTCTCCCAGTTGCCTTCAAGACAGGTCCCGGAAGGGGTGAGTTGGTAGGGAAGGCCGGATGCATCGATTAACTTGATCACTTCGGCTACTTCATCACTGATATGCCGGCCGCCTCGTAGCGGAATAATCGTCAGTTCGACTAACATGCCCAATTTCCTTTCTGCTCCAGACCTTGGGATGGCCGGTGAGAAACAATGAGATGAATACGGTCATTATTTCATCCAACCGTCAGAATACCTTTCAAGCACTCCACAAAATGGTTGACACGATAAACCATGCCAGTGTGGCCAGGCTGAGAACTATCCACGGTGTATAATCAGAAACATATTGCCAGACGATCAGACCAAAGACGAACAGACCGACGCTCCCTATAGCTGCTCCATAGGCATCGGCACCAGCGGCACGCCGTCCCAGTCGAGCCCCTTTCCTTCCTCTTAATTGTTTTCTCCTCGTCTCATGGCGTTCAACCAACGTGACCGCCGCGGGGAAAACGGTCGGAAACGCCAAAAACAGTCCGCCCACAAGAGGCCCGCATTCTGTCGTGATCACTCCCGCAAGTGCGGCGACGAACCCGCCCAAGACAAAGCGTATCAGCAATTCATAGGCACTCGATTCAGCGAGTCCTGAGAGACTGACCCGTATATGCATGGTCTCTACCCCAGCCAACCCAGCCACAACGTACATGCGGACATGAACCAAATGAGGATGGCTGCGATGCTCACGATACTTGACCGATATTGCGCACCCAGCAATAGCCTACTTACAATCAGACTGTAGAAACCGAGCGATATCGCTCCTGCCATCATAGATCGGCCTTGGATAGACGCGTAGGCTCCACCATGGTTCATAATCGAGAGGGCAAGAGACCCGAGAGCGATTGAGGGCGCCGCACTATATATTCCTGCGAAGCTCTTCGGCTTAAAAAGATCACCCAGAAGCGCAAAAAGTGAGACGACCACCCCGCCAAGCAGAAATCGTATCGTTAAATCCGACCACATAATTCTGACGTCTTCTGTCCTCTCCCACCTGTTAAGAGGGATGGTATAGAGCTTTCGCCGTGTGATCCTCCAAGCGAGGCTCAGTTTAAGTCGACGTCATACCTGGCCAAATGCGGGAAGAATGGCTTTAAAGAAGGCGTTTTGAATTAGTTTTCCGACGATCTCCCAGTGTCTTTTACGGGACGTTCGCTAAAGAGAGCAACCACCCGGCATGGGTGTCAATCTGGCTATAGGCACGCAACAGATTATTCATCGAGGGAACCTTTGTCTTGACAATCTTCACGGGCCACACTGAAATCGGGTGTCGGCTTTTCAGGGCGGAAGGTTCTCCTCATGACGGTGGGATCGCTTCCCACCTTACTTGTGACGATCGTGAGGAACGCCTTCTCAATTAATTCGGATTGCAGTCAACTGCAGCGTGCTCGCTTCGACGATCCGTACTTTCGTTTGATCGAATCCACAAGGCATGATTCTGATTGTCTATATTCGCCGAAATGTGGTCGCCTTGTTTAATTTCAGGTTTCTCTGTTTGCTGGTCGGTCTGTACGCGCACTTCTTTTCCGTTCTGCCTTTTGACAAGATAATTCCCACCATCCACGCGCACCACTTCGCCGGAAATCAAGTGCGTTCCCTGCTTCACGGCTTTCTCGGCCCTCATCACATTTGTCCCAGAGGACATGTCACATGGGTTATTTTTTGCCTCGTCCGCTGCCGACGCGCTATCCGGAATCTGCGGCATAATGAATAGACCAAGAACCAAGAGGGTATGACCCAATAGTACTCGAGCAATTTTTGGATTCGACATCATGATGCCTGCCTCCTTGTTGATCAATCCTATTGACAGATGATCGACCGGTTCTCTTCATGCGATCGGTTGATCGGCATGCATTTCTCCTTTCTCGCTATTCAAGAAGGAATGACCTCCAGGTTTGTGTGGCTTCTTTAGGATGAAAGGTTTGGTCAACAAAGTCGACTCGTCACCTCCCTAGTTTTCCGGGTTGGTTGGTATCACGTTCGCAATGGGCGGGATATGTGTCGTAGGCGGGCCAGCGATGGAGTGATTTAGGCACTTTTGCGTCGGGATGAGCGGTCATGGCGGCTAACCGGCCTTTTCGAAGGGCCGGCATGCTCTTGTGTGCGCTCTTTGGCCTGCACACTTTTTTTGAGCAACGCCATAAGGTCGATCACTTCGGCGGGGCGGCGGCTTTCTCCCACTGCTTCCGGTTCTTCAACAACTTCGGTCTGCCCGCTCTTGATCCGTTTCTCGATCAACTGCATGAGATCGCCATGATAGGTATCCTTGAACTTCTTCGGATCCCACGCCTCCGTCATTTCCTCGACGAGTTTTGTCGCCATCTCGACTTCACGCGGCGAGACTCCGACCGCTTTCCGATTACCGATCGGGACCGCGATGTCTTTCGTGGATTTGAGTTCATTGGCATAACGAAGCGTGTTGAGCACGATCACGTCGGTGTCGGGAATGAGCGCGCAGACATACTGCCTGGTGCGGATCACCACCTGAGCCATCGCGATCTTGCCGGTCTTTTTGAGCGTTTCCCTGAGCAATGCGTAGCCCTTCTCACCGCGCTTATCGGGCGCGAGATAGTAGGGTGTTTCAAAATACGTCGAACTGATCTCCGACGCATCGACGAAACTGATGATATCGACCGTTTGCGTGGCCTCGATGTTGGCCCGACGAAAGTCCTCGTCGGTAAGCACCACATAGCGTTCTTTTTCATACTCATAGCCCTTGACGATCTCTTCCCAGGGCACGTCCTTTCCTGTCTCTTTGTTATACCGTTTGAACCCCACCGGCTTCATGTCCCGCCGATCCAGCATCGTCAAATCAAAACTGTTTCGGTCCTCTGCGGAGTACAGCACGACGGGGATGTGAACTAATCCAAAACTAATGGCACCCTTCCACAATGAGCGGGGCATTGCAGTACCTCACGTTCTACCAGTCATCGGTCGGGTCAAGTTTCACAGTCAAGACATGTCCGACACATCGATATTCGATAGATCGGTATAAAAACCTCGCCACATCGGTCGCAGCACTCGAACTTCGGCTCTGCTGTGATCGCACACCATCCTCCGGTACATTCCGCTTCCACGCACGGCGCTCTATCATAGGGACAGAATTTCATACCGATTGTCCATGTTGAGCAGACGCCGACAAGACGCCGTGATACCAATTATCGCCGTCAGCATGCCGAGCATGGGCGGCTTTTTCGATTTCGGCATTCAGTTCGCCGCCCAATAGAAGGGTAACACCGGAAAAATAGAACCAGAGCATCAGGACAATGACTCCGGCAATGGAGCCATAAACTTTGTTGTAACCCCCAAAGTTTTCGACATAGAGCTTGAAGGTCAGCGAGACGGCCAGCCACAATACCACCGCAAGCAGTGAACCAGGGGTCACCCATTGCCAGTCCTGTTTCACATCCGGGCAGAAGTAATAGGTCGCTGCGAGCGCCAGCAACACAAGACAAATGGCAACCGGCCACTGCAAGACGAGCCAAACCAGTTCGAACAGCCATCCCAGCCCGATGACGTCGGCAATCCATGATCCGATGTGCTCCCCATATAACACGAGGCTGATCGACAGAATGATGAAACCTGCCAGTCCAATCGTCAGAAGAATGGCGAGCGACCGTACCTTCCACAAAGGTCGGGATTCCTTCACTCCGTAGACCGTATTCAGCGAATCAATGATCGCCGTCACCCCGCTGGAAGAAGCCCAAAGGGCTCCGATAAATCCCAACGATAAAAGCCCTCCACTGCTGCCTTGCACCACCTGTTCCAAATATGTTTGTACCAATGACAAGGCATCCGCTGGCAGGATTGTTTTTAGATATGCCATCAATTCAGGCAGAGCATCCTGAAGAGGAAATAACCCCACCACGGCGGTGAGGAAAATCAATGCCGGAAACAACGAGAGCAAAAAATAATAGGCTAGCTGAGCGCTTCGGCCAAGAATTTCATCTTGCTCCGTTTCATGCCACACGCGCCGGATTAACTCCCCCAGAGTCAAGCCTCCAAATTTCCAGGGACTGACGGCAGGCAATTGACTGTCCAGAAGCGCCCTGCGGGCATTCTTGTTCATGTTTTATGCATTCACTTTAAGAATCGAAGAAGGAGGAACTCCCTCATATTTAAATTAACTGGATATGATCCTGACGCAACGTCGCCGCTCAGCGGCGGGTGTTGCGCCAGGATGAGGCTCGGTTACACTGAGATGTGCCGCTCAGCATATGGTCACTCAACGAACGGAAGAGTGCCGGGATAACCTGCGTACCGATATCCCGGATTAAGCCCTTACCGGCATCGATCACCCCTGCCTTCACGGTATTCATTTCCGTCATCAGTTCGTCGACAATGTCCCGTACAAATGGAATAGATATCGCATAACGAGGGCGTCGAGAAGAGGCGTTTCGATCTCGATGGCTGGGATAGAATGGATAGACTCCCGCTTCGTGCTGGTCTGACTCGGACCGATCCGCCGGCATGATATCGGCCGCGTCGGCTTTTCGTGGGTAATACGGGTACACGCCCGATGAGCGAGTTTTTGCCTCCAGGAGTGCCGCGACATATCCTATAACGATCACCCCTCCCAAAATCATCCATGGCCTCTGTCGAAACTGATGGACAGGGTCGAGTGTGTCTTTGGTTTTGTCCACAATATCTTCCACGACTCGGGCAAAACCTTTTGCCGCCATTCGCGACTCTTCTATCTTTTCCTCCACACGTTGTTCGAGGTGTTCCAGTTTGTCTGCGATCGCCACTCGCGTGTGCAGAATATTCTTCACATCTTCTTCGATGCGATCGTTTGTGTGATCCATTGTGCATCTTCCTTGATTGATTGAAGCGTTTTGGCTGGGGTCACATGCACACTTGCCCCCACTCGCCTACCCAAGCTGATGGCCATGCCTCCGCCTGCCGCGAAGATGAACCCAATCAGGCCATAACATATCCATAACGGCCAAGTGGTGAGCCACTGGAGCAGATGAACCGACATCATCATGAAGAACAACCCGCCGATTGCGAGAAGAACTCCTCCAATTATGACTGAGCGAGCGGCCCGCTTCGCCTTAGTAATTTCAGCGTCAATCTCATCTTTTAATAATTGAACGTGTTGCCGTAGTAACGCTTGACAGTCTCCGAGCAACTCTCCGATCAATCGGCTGATAGAAAAAGCAGGAGGAATGGTGCGGTGGTCCATGATCATCGCACCTGACTATGTGCAAAACAATACCCGACGGCAAATCCCGCCAGCAGGACCGGCCAGGGATGTTGCACCACGATCTGTTCTACCTCGCGAAAGAGATCCGCAGCAGACGAGGCGTCGTTCCGATTGACTCTACGGTCCGGCTTCTCTGTACGATGAACTCGTGTGTCCTGTTCCACACCTAACTTTCCGGTCCCATCGTCTCTCTTCGTGTTTTGCATAAGCGCTCCTTCGCCGGCGTCAGGTTTACAGTTGTCCCTTTGAGTGTGGAGTCGGTCGTAACCAACGGCCAGATTCTCTCGAGTCGGGGAACGTAAATCCATTGGCCACCATGTGAAGACCACTCCCACCAGAACGATGATGCCGACCACAAATCGTGACTCCATCATGACATCGTCATGATTCATATGTTGATGTCTAGACGATTGATATTTGTCGTCATGCATCTTCGCCCTTGTCGCCATACTATCTTGTGTTGATCATTTTCGAACTCGGAAGAGCCCTAGCCCGCATGATTCATGACGGTTCGTCGTGAAATTACCAAGCCGCGTCGTGAGACCGACGGGCGGAGCCCGGAGGACCTGAGGCGTACTCGTGCAGTGCGTCGAAGGCCCGAGGGGCGAACCGCCGACCGCAGGGCTGTCGCAAAAGCAGATCGGCGATGGCAGCAGAAGGGTCATGAATCATGCGGGCTAGTTCTCGTGTGTTCACTTAGCGTAATTTCGCGGCAGCACCGTTAGTCCCGACGGAGACACATAGTAACGTTCGCGGTCCACCGTCGGTCGATATCCAATATCGATATGGGCAGGAATGTCGCTGAATCGGTCGGCAATGACCCGGCGCAAGCGTGCTCCGGCACCGACATGAACGCCATCGGCGATCACGCATTCTTCGACATGTGCGCCAGACTCCACGATGACGCTGCGGCCGATGATGGAACGATAAACCTTCGCGTTCACAATCCGGCTACCTTGACCTAACATGGAGTCGTCCACACGAGTTCGTACAAGGCTCGCCATCGGACCGTCATAGGAGTCACTGAGAATCGGCCAACGATCGTTGCGCAGGTCAAAAACAGGGCGCTCACCCAAGAGATCCATATTGGCCTTCCAATAAGCGTCTAACGTACCGACGTCCCGCCAATAGGTCGCTTCCTCATAGGCCTTCAACCCCGGAATACGATTGTCCTGGAAGTTATACGCATAGACGCGATGGGAGCGCAGGAGGCTCGGAATGATATTTCGACCGAAATCATGCGATCCTGGCTTGGACGCATCTTGTTGCAATACATCCACGAGGACACGTTTGCTGAACAAATAATTCCCCATGGACGCATAGGCGCAATCAGGACTCTGCGGCATAGACACAGCCCGGCTAGGTTTTTCGTAAAAATTTCTGACTCGACCTTCTGCATCGGTTTCCACGATACCAAACCCACTCGCTTCTCCGAGCGGCACAGGAAGTGATGCAACCGTCACATCGGCGTGTTGGTTCACGTGAAACCGGACCATTTGATCGATGTCCATCCGATAGATGTGATCTGCGCCGAACACCGCGACGAAATCCGGATCGTAATCCTCGATGAGGTTCAGGTTCTGGTACACAGCATTCGCCGTTCCTTCATACCACCCATCCCCTGCGCGCATCTGTGGCGGCACGACCGTGATGAAATTGCTTTTGATACGCCCGCCGAGGCGCCATGCCTGCCGAAGATGTTCAATGAGCGATTGCGACTTATACTGCACCAGCACATAAATCGAGAGCACACCGCTATTGACGAAACTACTGAGGACGAAATCGATGATGCGAAATGTGCCACCAAATGGAACCGCAGGTTTGCTGCGGTGGACCGTGAGTGGCATCAGGCGTTCACCCTTCCCTCCGGCCATGATGATCGCTAAGACTCGATGTGTTGTACGAACCATATGTCTCGAATGATGCCCGCCGAATAAGATAAAAAACAGCTGGTGAAATCCCCGGCGATGTACCGTAGCTACAGTTCTTTTGCCCAGAACAGAAACATCCCATGTCCGTCCCTGGCAGGTGTGTGTCGAGCGAGAGGTCAGCCACCAGTTGCTTCAGCTGACTGTTCTCCTCTTCCACCGTGAGTGAACTCCGACGGTTGCGCCAGCGCAGATGCACTTACTTCTTCTTCCAGGGGGAGACGTCAGAAGCCCAAAGTTCTCCTTTGAAACTGTCTTCTTCTTGATGGGGAAGCTTACGCGCTGGTCATCACTATACGGGCAGCTATGCGATGTGGTTCGGCCGTGCTTCGCAGATGCATTGCTCATGTGCGCCGCGAGCTTGAACCCAGTTCCCGCGACCAGAAGAGGAACATCCCGTGACCGCCTCGTGTGGGTGAACCTCCATCCGAATCACGAAAGATTCCAAAATTATAGGTATAATTCAGTTCAATTTGTGACCGCCAGGGAGCACCGGAAACCACCCCCACCCCCACAGTGGGCATCGAGTCGGTCGACTGTTTGATCCTGCCCTCTGACGTAAAGCGCGGGCGATCAACGAACGCGAATCCGGCTTCCACATATGGGTACAGAAAGAAGAGCGCTTCATACCGATATTGCACATTTGCAATGGCGTAGTGCCGGGGAAAGAGTTCATTGAATGCCACGCCATGGATCATCGGCAACGACACGGCGTCCCATTCATAGCCGGTGGGGCGTCCAGGAAGACGGAACGCCGTAAAGCGGTCAAGATTTTTCCCAATCCCGGCGTGAAAGCTCGAAACCAGACGGTGTTTCTCACTGTCGACGAACGGGAGCCCGGAAGCGGTCATCAGGTATCCGCTTATCGCTAAGTAGGTGCGTTCATTTTTAAAATCTGGCATGTCGAACGGAGGGCCTCCCCACGCAGTCCACTTGGCACGTTGTCCATGGATCACATCCCCTCCCAGGGTCACGCCCATATGGGGTAATTCCATTAGGTTGCGGGTCATGGCATCGATACGGGCCTTAAAGTGAATCCGTCCTTCATACGTGTCGCTCGGCACGCCATACAGAGGCGAGGTATGACTGGTACTCTTGAACCACCGGAACCCCGGCTCATAGGTGACGAAAAGATTGACGGCGCTATCTTGTTTAAACGGGCGAATCGGAAGACGGTACCCTAGTCCCACACCACCAAAGATGTAACTCCATTCAAGCTCCGTATCACGAATCCGCTGCCCTTCAACATTCTCTGACCGCCCCAGGGGGACGATAAAGTTGTTCAAGGTAAAGAGCACGGTCCAGTTGGGATACGAACGGATCCCGATCGAGTACGTCAGGTCATTGACGACACCCGAAATGGTTCCGCGGAACCGGCGGTTGTCATCATCCCAGTTTCGCCACAGATAAAGGGCTCCAAAGGGTAGCACTTCGAGCTGGGCGGGGCCCTCCGGAATCCACTGCAATCCAAAGCTCGCCGCTGTGAGGGAGTGGCGATCTCTCGGGGCAACATGAATCTCCTCTCCTAAAATCTTTGTACGAAAGTCACTCCCTGCGAGCGGAGTAGGCTCTTCCATCGGAGTAGGTTCTTGCGGGCCTGAGTCCGCGATCCCGGGGAGGATGATCGCAAATCCGAACCCACATGCAACCTGGATGAGAATATGACAGATATGCAGCAGGGGAAATCGTAAGCCCATCATGCGTACTCGCATTAAGTCACAACGTTGACCAGGTATCGCCTCCTTTATCTATCCCAGACCCTGCGTGTCTGCCGAGCGAGTATCGTACGACCCATATTCACCATTCGAACACATGGCGAAGGAAGTTCCCGATCACTTTGGCATTTCGGTCGTTTGGCAGCAAGACTGGATTTGTGGCGTGGTCGAGCTTCCCCGTATGTTGTGCCACTATCAATTCGTGGTCCCCCATCGCCGAGCCGCAAATTCCCCACTCGCCCCTCCTCGCCTTTAGCTTCTTTCGAGATCTGCAGTGATCTCTAGCAAATGATGACGAGAAGAAGGGCCTAGGGACTTCCCCAGGTTTTTGGTCGTTCAATCTCGCCCGGTGCTCTCTTCATTATCACTCCTAAGCATTCACCTAATGTCTGCGAGATAGCGCTCGGGTATCCACTAGTCGCAGGTTCATCAGCAATTTTGCAAAACTACAATTGTTCGAACAGCGAGACCACAAAGACAAAAAATCACGCAATGAACATTCAACTCAAGCCGATTAAGAAACAAGTCATCGTCCTCACCGGTGCCTCTAGTGGGATCGGATTGGTCACGGCCCGGATGGCCGCCAAACGTTGCGCACGGTTGATGCTGACCGCCAGGAATGAATCGGCCCTCAGACAGCTGGTTCAAGAAATCAACGGCAATGATGACACCGGGGGAATGGCGGCCTCTATCGCGGGTGATGTGGCGGATGAAGCAACGTTGCGTCGGGTGGCGGATGAAACGATCCGTCGCTTTGGTCGGATCGACACCTGGATCAATTGTGCGGGAATTTCGATTTACGGACGTCTTCTTGACGTGTCCTTGGAAGACCAACGCCGGTTGTTCGAGACGAATTTTTGGGGAGTGGTCATCGGGTCGCGTATTGCTGTCGAGCACCTTCGCCAGCACGGTGGCGCTCTCATCAACATTGGCAGCACCTTGTCCGATCGCGCCATACCGCTTCAGGGCATCTACTGCGCCAGTAAACACGCAGTCAAAGCCTATACCGATGCCCTGCGTATGGAACTCGAGCACTCTGAATTACCGATATCCGTCACACTGGTAAAGCCCGGTCCGATTGACACGCCTTATTCCGAACACGCCAAGAACTATCTCCCGAATACAGTCAAACATTCGGCACTCGTCTATGCACCGGAAGTCGTCGCCGAGACAATTCTGTATTGTGCCGAACATCCTGTCCGCGACGTGTTTGCCGGGGGCGGGGGAAAGATGATCTCCCTGCTGGGAAACTTGGCACCGCGTTTAACCGATAGAGTGATGGAGAACGTAGTGTTCACCGCTCAGCAGAGCGATCAGATAGAGCAAGACCGACAAGATCATAGTCTCTACGGTCCGGTAAAAGGATTGCAGGAGCGTGGCGGTCAGGCCCCTCACGTTTTGAAATCCAGCCTCTACACAGAAGCGTCCTTACACCCGGTGATGACAGGAGTTGTCGCATCAGTCGCCGGGGTGGTTCTGGCCTCGTTCATACGGCATGGAAGGGCAAAAGGGCATGGGCATCGTGTGAGAGCGACACGCACGCAATCGATCAAACGTCGTTGGTGAATCATCGGCTGATTTGGCAACAAAGAAATGGAAAGGCAATGGCAATAACCACTCGCACCCGCTTTCAGAAATCACTCACTTTTCTCGTCTTTCTATTAAGCATCTATGGGCTCACCGGCTGTCAAATGGGACAGACTGAAACCTATGGTGGGAAGCAGAGAAAAGTCGAGGCTCCACCCGCTATAGAAGCGAAACAAGCGATGACCTCGACGAAAATGCGCGCGTATGAAGACATGGCGGCGGTGCTCACCGAATTACAAGATTTGAATCCCAAACCCATTGCCTCGCTCTCAGCTGAAGAAGCCCGCAAGCAGCCGACGCCGAGCGATGCCGTGAAGGCATTACTGCATGAACGAAAGCAAAGCACGGCTCCTTTGGCGATCGGAAAGACTGAGGACAGAGCGATTCGTGGGCCCGGGGGGACGCTGCCGATCCGCATCTATACACCTCAGGGAGTCCCTCCCTTTCCAGTCATCGTGTACTTTCACGGTGGAGGCTGGGTGCTTGCCACGATTGATACATACGATTCCTCAGCCAGGGCGCTCTCGAAAGCCGCCAATGCGATCGTGATTTCCGTCGAATATCGCAAAGCCCCCGAACATAAATTCCCGGCTGCTCACGAAGACGCCTATGCGGCGTATCAATGGGCCCTTGACAATGCTGAGCAAATCGGCGGCGACCCGTTGCTGGTGGCCGTAGCCGGTGAGAGCGCGGGCGGCAATTTGGCGGCGGCCGTCTGTCTGATGGCACGGGATCGTAAACAACAAATGCCCGTACATCAAACGCTCATTTATCCGGTAACGGGCTATAACCTAAACACCCCGTCCTACCGAGAAAATGCTAAAGCCAACCCGTTGAATAAGGAAATGATGGCGTGGTTTTTTGAAAAATACCTGAATAATCCACGTGACGGCAACTCTTCATGGATCAATCTGGTGAAAGTTCGGGATCTGAGAAGATTGCCGCCGGCGACGATCATTACCGCGGCAATCGATCCGTTGCGGTGGGAAGGAAGACGGTATGCCGAGCGGCTTCGTGACGCAGGGGTTCCGGTGGTCTATCGCAATTTCGAGGGAGTCACGCACGAGTTTTTCGGCATGTACGCAATCGTCGACCAAGCAAAAGAGGCCGTACGATTGGTTGCGGGAGATGTCGATCTCTCCTTCGATGACTTCGCAGTCAGCACATATGAAGATCAATCCGACTCTCAAATGTTGGAGGGAGCAGGAAAGCTGAACCAGTAATGTACGGATCGTCATTCATGACATCGACAGTCCACAACCACGTGTCAAGAAGGGTTTCATGTCTGCTGTAGTGTCGCCATTCCTGACTGTGGCCATTATAGCTTTCCTGTTCACAAGCGCGCCGGGAACCGATCTGTGGGCCAAAGCAGACATCCAGTCATTTCTCACAAAAGCGGCTGAGGAACAGCAGATCGAAATATCCCTCGGTGACCTAGCCACACAGCGTGCAATGAATGCCCGAGTGAAAGAGTTCGGAGCACAAATGGTCGAAGATCATAAGAAGGCCAGTCAACAAATAGAGCAATTGGCCATGAAAGAAGGAATGCAACTTTCACCAGGAGTCAGTTCAAAACATAAACAAGAAGTCGATGAGTTGTCTCAACTCTTCGGCCATGCCTTCGATCGTGCCTACATGGACTACATCCTTCGGAACCACGAAACCATCATAGAAGAGTGTGAAGAACATGTGAAGACGTCACAAAACGACGGGATCAAGCAATGGATTATTTCCATATTGCCGATTCTAAAAGTCCATCGGATAAACGCACGCATGGTCAAATATTCGCTCCAGACGAATCCCTAACTGGTCAACAAGCGCGCTGAGAACGTATGAATAGTCTAAGAGGCTGTGGAAGAACTCAGCTCATGTGCTTTAAGCGGAAGGAGGCTCCCATGTCGTCCTTACCTCAAATATGTCTTGGTCTCGTCGCAATGGCTGCTGTGGTATTCATTCCGTTCGCCGGTGCGTTCGGAGATTCTCAAGCAGACACGCGATCGTATCTCACCATTGCGGTCGAAAAACAACAAATCGAGATCGCGCTCGGTCAGCTGGCTGCACAACGCGCGGAGAATGACCGCGTCAAGGAATTTGGGGCGCGAATGGTCAAAGATCACAAGAAAGTCAGTCACGAGGTCGAGCAGTTAGCATCGGCACATCGTCTGGAATTGCCTTCGCAGCTGAACTCAGAACATCGGCAAAAAGTGGAAGAGCTATCTCAATTGACCGGACATGCCTTCGATCGTGCCTACTTGAACTACAGCTTACGCAACCACGAGGCCACGCTAGAAGAGTTTAAAGAACATCTCAAAACTATTAATTACCCTGATATCAGAGAGTTATTTACCTCTACCCTGCCGGTTTTAGAAGATCATCATGAAAAGGCACGGGTGGTCAAAAGCTCGTTGCAGACGAATCCTTAACTGAAACAGCTCTATCAGCGCATCCTGATCACATCGTGATCAGGCAAGGAGTAAGAGACATGTTTTGCAGGGCTCAGTCATCATTCATGTCACTAACCCACCAAGGAGGAAATAGCTATGTCCGTCATAGAAAAATCGATCGAACTCAACGTTCCTGTTCAAACGGCATACAACCAATGGACTCAGTTCGAGGAATTCCCTCGATTTATGGAGGGGGTGGAGCAAGTCGAACAAATCGATGACAGGCACCTCCATTGGAAAGCCAAAATCGGCGGAAAAGAAGAAGAATGGGATGCAGAAATTACGGAGCAGATTCCTGATCAACGGATCGCATGGAGGAGTGAACGAGGCACAAAGAACGCAGGAGAGATTACCTTTTCTACTATCTCCGGAAGCAAATCGAGGATCAATGTCCATATAGACTATGAGCCGCAAGGGGTCATCGCAAAAACCGGAGATGCGGTAGGCGTTGTCTCTCAACGGGTAGAAGGAGACCTCAAGCGGTTCAAGGAATTTATCGAGTCACGTGGTCAGGAAACCGGTGCCTGGCGAGGGAAGGTATCGTAATCAATAAGCGCCGGCTTGGAAAAGACTGTGGTTCGGTGGTCTCACGAATACTATCGCATCGAAGGTTGAGACAACAGAGAACAGTCCTGCAGGATGCGCAAAAAGACTGTCGAGCAAGGCCGCAGCGAGCAAAGGGGCGAATCGTAGACTGTTTTCACCCGCCCACCCATCGCCTGTGTGAACAGGCGTGTGTCCAGGCCGTACGGTGAGGCTTCTGAGCGAGGCGGGAACGCCTCTGGTGGTCTTTTTTGCACATCCTGCTACCGGCTGAATCAATGAAAAGCGGAAACCACGACTATGCCGTGACAACATTGATATGAATCGAAGGTGTGACTCATGTTTTGTTCACCGATACGCCACACGCGATGCGTCATCGCCATTCTTTGCTCAATGGCGGGATGCGACGACCGGTTCACCGACGGATCGCCATATTCGACGTTGAGTGGTGACTATCACATCATCAGCGGGGAACGAAACGGCACAACGATCAGCCCACATGAACTGAATAATACAATTATTACCATTACAAGAGACCGCATCGTCGCCTATGACGAAATGCACGAGGAAACGTTTGCCGCAACCTACACGGTCGATACCAATCGAACCCCGTGGCGAATTACGATGATCAGCGCTAATGAACCGGAAACCGGTGTCCCCGCTCAGGGGCTGCTGGAAGTAGATCGAGGCCGTATCAGGCTGATTTATGCGTTGCCTAATGGTAAATCACCAATCACATTCCGAACCGGCGAGCAACAACAAATGTTCGTCATGATTAAGGATTGATTGATACAGGGCCGATGAATAAAGGGAAGGAGCGACCATGACCGACTTCGCACACAAATTCTTGCTTTCCGTCGCGATCATTCTACTCGTGTTGCCGGCCTGTGTCCCTAATCAGCCAAAAGTCAATCTTATCGGCGTGTATAAAATCATCAGTGGTGAGCGAAACGGCGCTCCCATCGATCCAAAAGAATTGGACGGGGAAATCACGATTGGAGATCACACCATCACGGCTTACGACAAGGACCGGAAAGAAACCTTCATGGCAACCTATACGCTTAAGACCAATCAGAAGCCGTGGCAGATCATTATGACGAGTACCAAAGCACCAGAAACCGGCGTCGTGGCCAAAGGCTTGATCGAAGTCGATGAGGACAGGATTAAACTGATCTATGCCTTGCCGCAGGGGAAGCCCCCAACGGACTTCACAGCCGGTGAGCACCAGCAGATGCTGGTACTCGCAAAGACATCCGGCAGTCAGTCGGAGGGAGTCTGAAACCATCTGATATGGCCACGTCTCGGATTTCGTCGAAGTCGAAGAATCCGAATACACCAAAATGGTCTGCAGATGTGATGAGATACGGCAATGCATTGGACTTAGAGCCACGGATATGACGGATACGTAGGAAGACAATGCTTTGTAAGATCGCGTCGCGAACATCACTGTGATGGGCGTGATCTTGGCGACGACCCCGCTCGATCTGGGAACAGTGGGACTCAAGGAGATCGGTCGTTATTTTCATCATGAAGATTAAGTGGCGTGACGAACCTGACCCAAAGGATTATGTGGAGGCCGAATCCTATCTGGCCCTTATCTACCACAGCCAAAAGGTCTCGCAACTCATCCGTGCGCTCCAACGAGCGCCGGTTGCTCAGTACAAAGCCGACAATGTGTTTCAGGCATCTGGTTTATCCCTTCTTGACGTCAGCAACTATCATGTCAAGAAGGACCGAAAGAAAATCAAGAAGGGCGAATCGCTCTCGCCGCTATTACTCATTGCCGATCAACCCATTGGCAAAGTAATCATTGCCGATGGGTATCATCGGATGTGCGCGGTCTATGAGTTTGCTTCACAATGTTCACTCAAAAAAAGAGAATGGTTGCATCAAGGTCGTGAAGAGCCTTCAGCAGGAAACTGATGAGGTCTCAATAACAAGCATGAGGTACATCGATGTCCTCTGATCATCCCTGCAACTCGCTGATCGGTCGAATTCTGCTCGCAACCATTTTTTTACTGTCCGGGTATAACAAAGTGGCAGATCCAGCTGGAACCCAGGGGTATATGGCAGCCATGGGCATGACCTGGGCGACGACGTTGCTTTATCTCGGAGCAGTTGGAGTCGAGGTAGGAGGCGGACTCTCACTGTTGTTGGGGTATAGGACGCAAATCGGGGCGATGATACTGATTCTCTTTATGATTCCGACAACACTGATCTTCCATACCAAGTTTTCCGATCAGAATCAGATGATCCATTTCCTTAAAAATCTCGCGATGACCGGCGGCCTGTTGTACGTCATGGCTTATGGACCAGGCAGATTGAGTCTTGACCATTGGCTGACAAAACCCGAGTCCATCGAACCCGATCGCGAGTTCCGGTCAAATGAAATGGCAGGATCGCGGCGCAAGAGCGCGTGACCGGCGAGAAATTCGCTATGGAAGATCAGCCTGGATCGCGCGGCAGTCAGGCTGAAAAAGCCGACCATGACAGGTTTCACATTCAGGAAGCTCGAAAAACCGGACAGCCATGGGGGTCGATACGTCTGAAAAGAGTCATGACACGAACCACATCGGACGGCGAAAGGTGCCGACTGCACGCGCAACAAAAATCCGCCGTTCCATCGAAATCAATCGGCCGCCTGACGAACTCTACAGATATTGGCGCGCACTCGACAACTTGCCGCACATCCTCAGTCATGTGGACTCGATCAAAGTTATCGACGATCGAGTGTCCCATTGGACTGTCAAAACGACTATGGGCGGCCCGACGGTCGAATGGTATGCAGAAATCATCAACGATGTGGAGAATGAACGCATTGGCTGGCGTTCGCTGAAGGACGCCGACGTCGATCACGCCGGATCCGTACAATTTCAACCTCTCGACAATGGGCAATGGACCGCCGTCACTGTCGCGCTGCAATACGTTCTTCCGGGGGGTGTGATTGGTTCCACCATCGCAAAGGTACTCGGGGAAGATCCCGACAACCTTCTACTGCAGGATCTTCAACGATTCAAACAGGCCATGGAAGCAGGCGTGCATGCTCTCCGGTGAGAGTCGCGAGACAAGCGAGCGCGATCAGGACCGTCGGAATAATGTGAGTTAGGAACCTACCGAGACTTTTCTTACTGCATCTTGAATGACGTCATGCAGTTGCTCGACTGCCGCTTCTTTTGTGATAAAACTGAGAGCCCCTGCTCGCCTCATGGCCTCCTGATTTTCTAGAGCCGCATTGACCGAAAGTCCGATGACGATGGTGTCCGGATAACGACGCTTGATCCGCCCTGTCGCCTCGATACCGTTCATCTTCGGCATATTAATATCCATCACCACAACAGCTGGTCGTAATTGATCCACCAGCTGCACGGCCTCTTCACCGTTTCGAGCTTCGCCAACCATCTGAATATCCTCGTACGCGTCCAACACAGAGCGGAGCCCTTGCCGGACCATGACATGGTCGTCGACCAGTAAGACGCGAACGACTCGTGAGGCGTCAGACGTGAGGCCTGAGGCGAGGCCCGAATTCGCTCCGACTGTTCCCTTCTCCACGACCGAACGTTCACCTCTCCCTACGCCTACCCCCTTACCCCTTACGTTATTTCGGAGCGGCAACGTAAGGGTTGCTGTGGTGCCCTGCCCACGAGCCGAATGCAAATCGAGGAAACCACCCGACGCCAGCATGCGCTCGCGGATACTGAAGAGTCCGAACTTCGATGAGAGGCTGCCGGTAGAGGAACAATCAGCAGCAGCAGCAGCAGCAGCAGCAGCAAGATCAAAACCATCTCCTTCATCCCGCACCGTGATCCGTAACTGCTCATCGCGCAGTTCCATCCGAACGACTGCATGCTTTGTGCCGGCATGTTTGGAGATATTGATCAGAAGTTCCCGCACGGATTGGAAGAGCGGAATGACCTGGTCGTCTGGGAGTTTCAATTCTCGGTCCTCCGGAACGACCACCGTAACTCGTAAATTGTGCTTGTGCATAGAGGTCCCGAGCCATTGCAGTGCGGCAGCCAGGCCATGATCCCGCAGGACAGAAGGGCTCAAATCCGCTACGAGGGTGCGCGTATAGGTGAGCGCATCCGAAAGAATATCGTCTACCTTCTTCAGTGCCTCTCGACAGGCCGGTACGGCAACGGCCGCTTGCTTGCCCTGCCCGATCGTGAGTTTTCCAAGGACCAGTATTTGTTGAAGATGATCGTGTAGCTCCGCCGCGATACGCTTTCGTTCGCGTTGTTCGGAAATGTTGAGTTCCATTGCCATGGCTCGGAGACGATCGCGCGACTGTTGCAACTCGGCCGTTTGGACGTTCACTGCCTGCCCTAGCTCCATGTTCCAATGTTGGAGTCGCTCTTCGCTCTCGCGCAGCGCTGCTTCAGCCTGTTTGCGTTCGGTAATATCTGTCGCCACCCCGAGAATTTGCTGCACGGCTCCTTCGGCGTTTCTTTGCCACACGACATCTCGACTGAGAAACCAGCGGTACGATCCGTCACGATGCCGGAAGCGATATTCCAGTTGTGCCGTCGCTCCATCCGCCAATCCTTTCATGTCGTCAAAATGCTGATGCACGCGTGGAGCATCATCGTGATGCACCATGGTCGAAATAAACTCGTCACCGAAGGCATGAATTTCCTCGGGGCTGTATCCCAGCACCGTTCCCGTGTGTCGATTCACATAGACATTCCGCTGTTCCTGAAGATCGAAGATATACAGGACGCCGGGAAGCACCGACGTCATTTCAGTGATAAATCGATGATTCTCGCGCAGCGCCTCCTCTGCCCGTTTGCGTTCGGTGATGTCCGTGAATAAATTCACCGCACCGACGACTTGTCCTTCGGTATCGTGCAATGGATCAATGTGGACGACGACATGACGTCTGGAGCCATCGAGACGCTCGATGATCACTTCCTGACCATGCCACGACGTCCCATCCAGCAGGGCATCCACCATCGACGTCTTATTATGAGGCAGCGCCGTTCCATCAGGGAGAAACAACTTGTGTGACCCACAAAATTTCATACCCTCATCACCGAGCTTGGGCCGGCGCCCCCATAATTCGGCTGCTTGATCGTTGTAGAACGTGATGCGGCCCTCGCGGTCGATGGTATACATGGCTGCCGGCATTCGCTCGATCAACGATCGATAACGGGTTTCACTCTCGGTGAGACGTTCAATCAATCGACGATTCTCTCGCTCATGCTGTCCGAGTTTCAGCAACGCGCGTACCGTTCCGATCAGTTCTTCTTCCTCCGCCGGTTCGACGAGATAGGCATCCGCTCCGACTTCGAGGCTCTTCACACGATCCGGTGCGCCGATACGGGCAGCAGAGGTTTGCAATACTTTGATGAGCTGGGTCTCCGGCTTCGTCTTGAGCTGCTGACAGACGTCGAAGCCGCTGATGTCCGGCAAATTGACATCCAGCACGATGAGATCCGGCAACGAGGTCTTAGCAGTCGTCAGCGCGTCTAGACCATTCGTCGCTTCAAGCACCCGATAGTTCTGTAGAAATAATAGCCGGCTCTTCGCGTACAATGCGGCAGGATTGTCATCCACGATGAGAATGGTGGAGTAGTGCTCAGAATCTGAACGGGTCATGGAGGCCTCATACTGGATCCAGCAAAATCAAACCTCTGATGTCTTTTTGAATTGGTTTGCGCCGGTCACACCTGTGGCTTTCAATCCTCAATGGTGGAATACAGGTTGGAACCATACCTCCTGCTTGAGAAGACGCGGTATCTCTCCTTCTGCCGCTGACTGCTTGATTGTGACTGTGGCTTTGGAGCACCATCTTACCTAGCCTCTGCAATGTTCCATCAACCGCTACCCATCAGCCTTTCGCTGGTCGCAACGCATCGTGACCGAAAAGGTCGATCCTTCGCCCAGCCTGCTTTCGACGGCAATACTGGCGCCGAGTAAGTCGGCCAACTGCTTACACAGCGCCAACCCCAGCCCTTGCCCTCTCGCTCGTTGTTGAAGCGGATGGCGCAGTTGGACGAATTCTTCAAAAATGTGATTGAGGTCCTCGCCCGCAATACCGATGCCGCTATCACGAACAACGAAGCAGACGGCTCGACCTTCCTCCACGGCGTCGGCCCGAATTTCCACTGTTCCCTGTTCCGTATATTTTGCCGCGTTGTGGACAAGGTTATAGAGGATGCGATACAAGAGCATCGGGTCGGTCGTGAACGCCGGTAATGCCTTCGGTTCCTGAATGATAAGAGACACGGAGGGACGGACGGGAAATAATCCGGCAGCCGTATGAATACCCTCAAGAATCGAGGCTGCCGTACAGTAGCACATCGTCGCCTCAAACTTCCCGGCCTTCATCCTATCCAGATCAAGCATCGTATCGACCAATGCCAAGAGTTGTTGTGCGCCGGTATGAATGAGCCTCACCTGTTTTTCTTGTTCTGCTGTGAGCGGCCCATCGATCCGATTCATCAATAATCTACTGATGCCGACCATTCCGGTGAGCGGCGTGCGGTATTCATGGCTCACGCTGTAGAGTAACTGCGTCTTGCGCTCATCGATCATCTTGAGGCGCGCGATAAGTCGATGCTCATTGACGGCTCCTGCGACATCGATACGATTCAAGATGTGCGCGACGGACCAGAGGATGATGCTGAACCCGGCGAGGCTCAGGCCGGCCACCAAAGTGAGTCCAACATGATCATCGAACCACCCGGTATATTCTCCCACGAGGTGCAGCCATCCGATCGCGACGACCATGACTACTGTCAGCGGTAACATCTGTTGAAGCATGATGCCGCCCGAGGTCAAGGCGGTGGCGATTCGCATGAACCCTCTATCCGGCCAAAGAAACAGAAACGCGATGCTCAACAAGACAAAACACCCCGCCGTATGCACAGCCATGGATGAATAGGGCCCGATCGTGTAGAGCAACTGGGCATGGAAGAGGTAGCCGATCACAGCCAACGTACCAATGAACACTACGACGGCAGTGAGGCTCTGCGCGGTGTATTGACCATACCCATTCGCTTTGGCCGATAGCACCGCTGCCGCAAGCAGCATGAACGAGAGGGCCGTAGCCGGCGCCATCAAGTCCGGATGAGAAATTCTGCCTTCCAGCCTAAAGACATAGATGATCAATGTGCCGATCCCGAGCACCCCGGCACCGACAGCAGCGAGTCTGCCGAGTTGGAAACGCCAGGTACGTCCATCACTCTCTGAGTGAAGAAATTGCGGATTGAGCAGGAGAAGGGAACTCGCCGTGAGGAGCAAGCCGACTGCCGTGGTGACTTTCATCGAATGCCAGGTAGACGAGAAGCTGGTCAGCCGGGGAATGTCGAATATCCAGCCCACGAGTACGAGCACGGCGATGAGCATCGTTGAGGCAGCCAGCCATTTGGACACGTTGTAGTACCAATTCCGTGGAAAGACTTGGATAGATGTTTCATTCGCCGGACCAAAGTATGAATAGCCGAGCAGGCCGGACTTCCTTCTCTGGGGCTGCTCTCCATTGAACATTCGCACACGGCTCCACGAGTGACACGACGAAAGTCTGGACTGTTGTCGTTCCCTGTGAATGCTCATCGTTCTAACGGTTCTTTCTCGCGAGAGCGACCGACAGACCCGTCAGGAGCGCTCAAAGCCGATCGGACCAACTTGCAACCGGGAACTACCCTATTCTTGTAAAAGAGCACACTAGGGGTCTCCCTAGCCCGTATGATTCATGATGGTCCCGAGACCGTCGAGGGACTGAGTAGGTCTATCTGGTTTGTCTGGTTTATTTCGTTCGTTTGGTCTATCTGGTTTGTTTGGTTCGTTTGGTGTGTCTGTGTCTGATGGAGAAACATCATCTAATCCGAATAACTCACCATTCCTCACTCTCGACTCTCCGCATATAACGCAACATTCACAATGGCCCAATTTGCTGGGCCAGGCATATCACAGCGGCGTATCGGCAGTGGCAGGAGAAGTGCTCATGAATCATGTGGGCCAGGCCTCAGGGTTTTTAGAAATGGATGACTTCCAAAAGGGATGTGTGCCTATAGAAAATCGTAGACAAAATTTACTTAAGAAATCCGAATACTCCGCAGCAGAATAACGACGATGCCTGGTAGACCTAAGATCCATAAGAGTAATCCTTGCCACACGGGCTCCCCCTTCTTCGTTGAGAACCGACAAATATGCCTCCCCTATTGGGAAGGACGAGGCTCCCCAAGAGTCTCGCGGCCATGGAAACTAATTCTCTATTGGTCTCAACTCAAATAGAGCCCATACCTGTCCACCGCTCAACACCAATACCGTGCCATCGTCTGCATGAACTTCGTTCGATGGTCACATCCCCTTTTAGATTACCTGAGAACTCTCTTCTTCAGCGAGACAACGACCATAAGGGTGATGGCGACAGCAAGTAGCATAAAGGAAGACGGTTCAGGAACAGCCTGTGGAGTCCCCGGAACTCCGATGGAGTCAGTTGTCGCAGCTGATGATACACTCGACGTTTTTGCTGCTGCATGATGATGAATGGTACCAGTGGGGTTCACTTCTGAGCTGCTCGGTGCTCGCCCAAATGCCCCGGCAGAAAGTGGAAACGATAATGAGATGAATAGAACGAATACTCCGATATAAGCCAGGACTTTCATACTACCTCCATCCCGGACAAGTTTATCGACGATCTCGAATACTTCTATTCGTTGCACGAAAAGACATCGTTGATTACTTCGGTCGGGAGCCTCCTTGCTTTTCGTACCATTCGTTCGTCCACTTCACGACGTCTTCTTTCTTATCGCCATAACGTTCCTGGATGCGGCCGATAAATTTGTCGTAGTTTCCTTCGGCTTGAGTGAGGTCATCATCGGTCAATTTTCCCCACTGGCGTTTAACCTCTCCCTTGAATTGGGTCCATTTCCCCTTGAATTGTTCGGCGTTCATGAATCCTCCTTGGTGAGAATGTGAACCGGCCTACGGCATGCCCGTTATTTCAGTAAGCTGACAAGATCCTCGGCATGCTCTTCTTCTTTCGCTAAGATTTCTTCCAGCAGCCGTCTCGTGGTCGGGTCATAGTCCCGCAGAAAACCGATGAGGTCCCGATAACTATCGATGGCGACTCGCTCCGCGATGAGGTCTTCCTTAATCATTTCTTCGAGCGTCTTCCCTTCGACATATTCGGAATGACTTCGGCTCAGCATGCCGTCCGGTGATAAATTCGGTTCTCCCCCTAACTGAACGATTCGCTCGGCGATCTGATCGGCATGATGCTGCTCTTCATTGGCATGCTCAAGGAATTCCGTTTTGACACTTTCAGAGTTCAACCCCTGGGCCATAAAATAGTGCCGGCGATAGCGCAGCACACACACCACCTCGGTCGCTAAGGCTTCATTCAGGAGTTTCACCACGGTGTCTGGA